>NZ_JBEXID010000140.1:0-11016 GCF_040608395.1 Streptomyces sp. NPDC005181 | reverse complement strand
TCCAACCACACCGCGACGGCCCAACTCGACGACCACCAAGCGTGATGAGGCGGCCGGAACGATCACGCTCCGATTACCAACTGAATGTTTGCGTCGCTGCCGGTGCAGCTCGACAAGCAGCCGGTGCGCCAGCTCGAACTCGACGTGATGCCCGACAGCGACCGGGGCGGGCTCTACACCAACCCGCTGATCCGCCAGAAGGCCGGGCTGCCACCGCTCGACGACCCCGGGCTCGCGGGCCCCGGCCTCAAGGTCATGCACTGGGCAGACCACGACTACAACACGACGTGCTCGACGCTGGTGAAGTGCCTGCGACAGGTGAAGACCTGGTCGGACGCGAATCCGAACCATGTGCCGATCCCGATCCTGCTGGAGCTCAAGGCGACGGACCCGAAGCTGGAGCAGCTCGGAGGCCCGAAAAGCCCGCCTTGGGATGCGAAGCAGTTCGACCGGCTCGACGCCGAGATCCGCTCGGTGTTCAACGCCGACGAGCTCATCACGCCGAACACGATTCGCCGCCGGGGCCTGACGCTCGAGGAGTCCGTACTGCGCTACGGCTGGCCGAGCCTGGCACAGGCGCGCGGCAAGTTTGTGTTCCTGATGGACAACAAGGACGCCAAGCTGCAGGCTCCCTACCTCGACGGTCGGCCGAATCTCGAAGGCCGTGTGCTGTTCACGGACTCCGCCCCTGGCCGCGCTGACGCCGCATTCCTCGAGGAGAACGACCCAACCGGCGCGAACACCGCGAAGATCCAGGACTGGGTGCCTTTTCGAAGCGAAGTGGATCCACCCGTGTGAGATCTCCGAGGGCGGGCACGCGAACGTCGGAGAGGGAAACGCCGCGTCTGATCGACGGCGAAATTCAGATTCCTCGCAACCCGTACTCAATGAAGGAGCTATTCATGAGCAACATTTGGGGATACCAGCCGACCACGGGCTACACCGCGGGCACGGACCTGACCGGTTACAAGGTCGAGGCGACCGACGGAAGCATCGGCAAGGTCGACAAGCACTCCGATGAGGTCGGCTCCTCCTGCATCGTGGTCGACACCGGCGTCTGGATCTTCGGTAAGCACGTACTGCTGCCTGCCGGAACCATCACCCTCATCGACGCCTCGGAGAGGAAGATCCACGTCTCGCGCACCAAGGCCGAGATCAAGGACTCACCCGAGTTCGACAAGGACAAGCACCTCGGCGACCCGGGCTATCACGACGCGGTCGGTGACTACTATGACGCCCCCCGCGTCTGACACGAGCGCATGAAGCGCGAGGCCGGGGCGGACCAGGGATTCCCGGTCCGCCCCGGCATATCCGCGCCGAACCGGGAATGGGAAGGCGGAACACCAGTGTGCGGGGTCCGTTCGGCGCCGACAGGCCCGCTCGGCGGTGATTGCATCGGGATCCTCCAGCGTCCGCCGTAGGGGCGGTGGCCTTGACGGCGGCGGCGCCGTGTCTCCGACGCCGCGGACCCGGACGGCGTCCGTGCAGCCGTGGGCGGTATATGAGGTCACGCCGAAGTCCCGGACCACCCGGGCAGGGTGGACTTTCGGGCAGCGCTCCGACATCCTGTGCGGACCTTGATCGCGGTTCGGCTTTGATCCGCGAGTCCGTCCTTGCCTCCGTCCGCGAGTCCGTCCTTCGTGCACAAGGGGAACTCTCATGAGCTCATCCCGCCTGCCCTCCCGCCGGATCGCCGTGATCTGCGCGGCCGTCGCGCTTGCACTCCCGCTCAGTGCCTGTAGCAGCAGCGATGACGGGGCGACCGTCAAAGGTGCCAAGCTGATCAAGTCCGGCCAGATAACCACCTGTACGCACTTGCCGTACGCACCCTTCCAGTCCGAGAAGGACGGAGAGGTGGTCGGTTTCGATGTCTCGATGATCGATCTGGTCGCCGAGGACCTGGGTGTGAAGCAGGAAGTCGTGGACAAGTCGTTCGAGACGATCAAGACCGGTGCCGACCTCAATGCCAGTGTCTGTGACGTGGCAGCCGCCGGCATGACGATCACCGACGAGCGCAAGCAGAATCTGGACTTCTCCGTCCCGTATTTCGACGCCACCCAGGCCCTGTTGGCCCGCAAGGGCGTCAAGGCGGCGACCGTCGAGGACATCACCGAGCAGAAGCTCAAGCTCGGTTCCCAGTCCTCCACCACCGGCGAGGACTTCGCCCATGAGCACGGTGCCGACCCGCAGTCCTTCGAGAGCTCCGATGCCGAGCTCAACGGACTGCGTACCGGCCAGGTCGATGTCATCGTGCAGGACTACCCGGTCGTGCAGAACTGGCTCAAGGACCCCGCCAACTCGGCCAAGTTCGAGATCGTGGGCAATCTCGACACCGGTGAGCAGTACGGCTTCGCGGTCCGCAAGGGTGGCAACCCCAAGCTTCTCGCGGCGATCAACCAGGCCATCAAGGACGCGAAGTCCGACGGCACGTACAAGAAGCTGTACGAGCAGTGGATCGGGCCCATGCCGAAGGGTGCCGACGCCCAGTGACCGCCCTGATCACCGGTAAGGACCGGGAGGAGACGGCTGCGCGGCCCCGGATGTCGCCGCGCCGCTGGCGCCGTATCTCCCGCGGGGTGCAGTACGCCGTCTTCGTGGTCGCCGTGGTGGTCGTGGGCGCGCTGGCCGACTGGCAGCAGCTCCAGGAGCAGTTTCTGGACCTGTCGGTCGCCCAGCGGCTCTTCCCCGAACTCATCACGGTCGCGCTGCTGAACACCGTGGTGTACACGCTGACCGGCTTCGGCGTCGGACTCGTACTGGGCCTCGTAGTGGCCCTGATGCGGCTGTCGTCCGTTGCGCCGTACCGCTGGCTCGCGATGGCGTACATCGAGTTCTTCCGCGGCCTGCCCGCCCTGCTGATCTTCATCTTCGTCGGGGTGGGTGTCCCGCTCGCCTTCCCGGGGATCGTCTTCCCCGGCCAGACGTACGGGCAGGTCGCCTGCGCCCTCGGTCTGGTCTCCGCCGCGTACATGGCGGAGACCATCCGGGCGGGCATCCAGGCCGTGCCGCGCGGGCAGCTGGAGGCGGCGCGCACGCTGGGCATGTCGCACGCCACTGCGATGCGGTCGATCGTGATCCCTCAGGCCTTCCGGATCATCGTGCCGCCGCTCACCAACGAAATGGTCCTGCTCTTCAAGGACTCCTCGCTGGTGCTCTTCCTGGGCGTCACGCTTCAGCAGCGTGAACTCACCAAATTCGGACGCGACTTGGCCAGTACGACGGCCAACACCACCCCCATTTTCGTCGCGGGCCTGTGCTACCTCCTGGTCACTGTCCCGCTCGGCTATCTCGTACGGCGCCTCGAGGCCCGTCATGCACAGGCGAGGTGATTCACGGGATGGCGGACATGACTGCGGCGATCGAGATCCAGGGGCTCCACAAGTCGTTCGGCGACGTCGAAGTGCTGCGTGGTATTGACTTCACGGTCGCGCCCGGCGAGGTCGTATGCGTCGTCGGCCCCTCGGGATCGGGGAAGTCGACCCTGCTTCGCTGTGTGAATCTGCTGGAGGAGCCGACCAGCGGCACGGTCACCGTCGGCGGTGTCGACATGACCGATCCGGACATCGATCTGGATGCGATGCGCCGCCGCATCGGCATGGTCTTCCAGCAGTTCAACCTCTTTCCTCATCTGAACGTCCTGGACAACCTGACGATCGCTCAGCGCAGGGTTCTCGGACGCGGCAGGGAAGAAGCCGGCCGCATCGCCGGGGAGAACCTCGCCAAAGTCGGCCTGGCCGACCGCGAGGACAGCTTCCCCTCCCAGCTCTCCGGCGGCCAGCAGCAGCGTGTGGCCATCGCGCGGGCCCTGTCGATGGGACCCGGGCTGATGCTCTTCGACGAGCCGACCAGCGCGCTCGACCCCGAACTCGTGGGCGACGTACTGGGGGCCATGCGCACCCTCGCCGACGAAGGCATGACGATGCTGGTCGTCACCCACGAGATGGGCTTCGCCCGCGACGTCGCCGACCGCGTGGTCTTCATGGACGACGGCCGAGTGGTGGAGGAGGGCGCCCCGGAGGATGTACTGGCCCGGCCGGAGCACCCCCGGACCAAGGCCTTCCTCGCCCGGGTCCTGCACCCGGACACCGTGCAGCCCAAGGCCTGAAACATTCGGCTGTCCCGCGTTCACGCGGCCACCTCGCCGGCGCGCAATTGCCGGCGTTTGCGCGAACGGGACGAATAGCGGCGCACCGGACACACGAGCCTCTCCCGGGCTGCTCCGGTCCCACGAGATCGGGTAGGACACCGTGGGCCGCAGCCGTGCCGCCGGGGCCGTGTGCCGGCCCGGGACACTGCACCGGCTACACCGTAGAAGCCGGCTCAGGTAACTCGCTCTTCCCGCCGGCACTGTTCGGGGCGCCGCAGATCACGGCCCGGTGCCCCAACGACCGGAGAAATCGCCAGGAGTGAGCCCGTACGGGCGCAGTGACACCACCGCCGGACGGTCGTCGAGCCGGTCGGCCGCACCAGAATCTCGTGAACCCCAGGCTCCTTCGAGCCCGGGGGTTCACGTCGCTGTCGGTCCAGCGTCTCAACACCTCGCCACCGCGCCCGCCCAGGGTCGCCATTCATGGCGATGAGCTGCCACATCCACGTTACGGAGAGCTTTTCCGGCTCGGGTGAAGCCGGTTGCTCAAGCCTCTCATCAGCGGTCCGTCGACGCCTCCGGCCCGGTGTCTGCCGGGCGGTGCGGCACGCGCTACGCGCCGCGGCCCACCGACACGTCGCCTGCTTCCCGACGCTCAGGGACATCGGCACGCTCGGAGACGTCGGCCAGGAAGTCCCGGGTGCCTTCCGGGTCTATGAGCCGGCTCAGCCTGCTCGGCACGGCCAGGCCGATCAGCACGATCACGACGAGTGTGAGCGGAAGGTGTGGCCGGAGCCGGTCAGGCGGGGAGCAGGCCGGCCTCGACCAGGTGACGGCGCACGTACGCGAACGCCTCGGCGTCCAGCGGGACCTGGGGCGCCGCCGTCGCCGGGCAGTCGATGAGGCCCTGCAGATGGACGGCCGCCTTGAAGGCGCCGAGCGCGGAGGACGAACCGCCCATGACGGCCGGGTCGCCCGCGTCAGTGATCGCGAACAGTGCGGCGAGCCGGTCCTGCTCGGCGCGGGCGGTGTCCCAGTCGCCGGCGCGTGCGGCTTCGTAGAGCCGCACGTAGCCCTGCGCGTCGACATTGCCGAGGCCGGGCACGACGCCGTCGACGCCGGCCAGCAGGGCGGCGTCCACGGTGAGCTCGGAGCCGGTGAGCACCGAGAAGCCCGGTGCGGCTGCGCGCAGGGGCGCCAGGAGACGGCGCAGCGATCCCTCGTCGCCGCTGGAGTCCTTGAGCCCGGCGAGCGTGCCGTCCGCGGCCAGGGCGAGCACCGTCTCGCGCGGCAGCTCGGTATGCACGGCGACCGGGATGTCGTACGCGAACAGGGGCAGATCGGCGCCGGAGCGCATGCGCCGGAAGTGGTCGGCGATCTCGACCGGGTGGGTGCGGGTGTAGAACGGCGCGGTCGCCACGAGAGCGTCGGCGCCCGCCCTGACCGCGTCCTTGGCCCGCTCCAGGACCCGCGCCGTCGTCGTCTCGATGACACCGGCGAGTACGGGCACCCGGCCGGCCGCCGCGTCGACCGCAGCTTCCAGAGCCGTGAGCCGCTGGGCGTCGGTCAGATAGGCGGTCTCGCCGCTGGAACCGAGCAGGAACAGGCCGTGCACTCCGGCGCCGACGAGATGCTCGGCAAGGCGGTGCACGGACGGGACGTCGACCTCGCCCGTGGGCGTGAGCGGGGTGACGAGGGGCGGAACGACGCCGCGTAGAGGGGCGGGAAAGGCGGTGCGGAAAGACATTGCGATGTGTCCGAGCGTTCGAAGGTGACGGGCGTGGAGTGGGGACGTAGGATGTCCCATGTTCATCGTGACAGTGCGCCACGATCGAGCCCATGTCAAGGTTCTTCCGGTCTCGGAGTCGCGCGCAGATCCGAGAATTACAGACATCACAGCCATACAGGCACTAGAGGAACCGCAGGAGGCCGTGCATGCGAGCCCTGGTCGCGGACGACGCCCAGCAGAAGATCAAGGCGCTCATCGTCGAGCGCGGGCTCGGCCCGGGAGATCCGCTGCCGACCGAGACCGAGCTGATGGCGATGTTCGGCGTCAGCCGCAACTCGCTGCGCGAGGCCCTCAAATCGCTGCAGGCGATGCACATCATCGAGATCCGGCGTGGCTTCGGCACATACATCGGTTCGATGTCACTGGAACCGCTGATCGACGGGCTCGCGTTCCGCACCGTCGTCGGGCACCGCAGAGGACAGGACAGCCTGCTCGAACTCCTGCAGCTGCGCGAGGCGCTGGAGGCCGGCCTGATGAGCAGCCTCGCCGGGAACCTCGACGACGAGGACCTGGCCGCGCTCGACGGACTCGTACGGCGCATGCACGAGGAGGTCGCCGAGCAGGGCGCGATAGCCGCCGCCACCGACCGGGCCTTCCACCTCGCCCTGTACGGCTCACTCGACAACCGGCTGCTCAGCGAGCTGCTCGATGCCTTCTGGAGCGCCTTCCACCAGTCGCGCGCGCAGGACACCGGGCAGGCCGCGGACGGCTCCGAACTGGCGCGGACCCACGGCCGCATCGTTGACGCGCTGCACGCCGGGGACGCGGAGGCCGCGACGGCTGCAGTGCACCAGCACTTCGACGACATCCGCGGCCGGCTGAGCAACCGCTGATCATCAGGGGCGCCGGATACGGTCGCGGATCTTCAGGACGATCGCATCGATCATCACCATCGCGCAGGTACGGCCCAGTGGCCGGTTGCGTCGGCATCCCACTCCATATGCAGCGGATACGCACCTGACGTTCGTGATGCAACGCAACCGATGCCGGGTTTCGCCGATCGCCACCAGCCCGTCGGCGGACAACGGGATGCACCGACGGCAGGGCACCGTGGCAGAACATCCGGCACGGCCGGTCGCTCTCATGGGATGCATGGCGCGTCTTGTCGAGCCTTCCGCTAAGGGTGCAGCACGACCTTCGTGTAGCCCTCGATCCGCTGGTCGAACTTGTCGTACGCCGACGACGCCTGGTCCAGAGGCAGTTCATGCGAGACGACGAAGCTCGGCGTCGCCCGGCCTTCGATGATCATGTCGCGCAGGTACCGGTTGTACCGCTTCACGTTGCACTGCCCCGTACCCATCCGCAGGCCCTTCTCGAAGAGCTTGCCGATCGCGACGAGAAGCATGCCGTGCTTGGCCTGCTCGTCAGGACCTCCGGGGTCGGCCGGGACGTAGAGCCCGGGCACGCCGAGCGCTCCGGTGGCCCGGACCGTGCCGACGAGCGAGTTCAGGACGGTCGCCGGTTCCTCGCGGTCCGTGCCGTGCGCCGTCGCCTGGTAGCCGACGGCGTCCACGCCCTTGTCCGTGCCGACGCCCTCGGTCTGCTCCTTGATCTGCTCCACGGGATCGCCCTCGGCGAAGTTGATCGGAACCGCACCGATCTCTCGGGCCTTCTCCAGCCGCTCGGGGACCCGGTCCACGACGAACACCTTCTTCGCGCCGCGCAGCAGGGCCGAGTAGGCGGCCATGAGCCCGACCGGGCCGCCGCCGTACACGGCGACGCTCTCGCCAGGGCGCACCTGGGCGAGTTCACAGCCGTGGTAGCCGGTGGGGAAGATGTCGGCGAGCAGCATGAAGTCGGTCTCCTGCTCGTTTCCCGGCGGCAGCTTCAGGCAGTTGAAGTCGGCGTAGGGAACACGCAGGTATTCCGCCTGGCCACCCGGCCAGGGCCCCATGGCAACGTAGCCGTAAGCGCCGCCCGCGAAGCCGGGATTGACGGTCTGACAGAATCCGGTGAATCCCTCGACGCAATTGGTGCAGAATCCGCAGGCGACGTTGAAGGGCATGACCACGCGGTCGCCCTCTTTGAGCGAGGTGATGCCCTGGCCGATTTCCTCGATGATTCCCATATTCTCGTGGCCGAAGACGATGCCGGGCTCAGCCGCGGTACGACCCTCGTACATGTGCAGGTCGGAGCCACAGATTGCGGTCGAGGTGATCCGTACGATCACGTCGTTCGGGTGCTGAATCGTGGGCTTTTCAACGTCTTCGACCGCCACAGTGAATGGCCCCTTGTACACGACGGCTTTCATGACTGCCACCTCCGCTCGGCGATGCACGCACGTTTTCCGCCCCCAGCCCCGCGGTATTTCACGTGACCCATCTCTCATGATTCTCCGGCCTACCCCAACGGACAACCCGGTAATCTCGGGAGAAATACCCACCCAAGTGTCACACCGAGAAATGGAAAAGGAGGGCGAGGAGTGGCAGCACAACGGCTCGGGACCCTGCTCGTCCCGGTACCTGGCCTGTCCGGTACCACGTACCCGCCCGGAACGACGGTGACGGTCCGCGGTCGCGGCGCGACTGTCGATGCCTTCGTCAACGGCGACTGGCTACCGCTGTCGTGGTGGGAGTTCTCCGACGGCCTCCGCGAGGACATCGCCGACCGCTGACCCCGGGGCGCGAAACGGTGGTCTGCGCAGGCGCCCGGGGCCTCTCCTTGAACATGTCAGCCACGCTTGTGACTCGCGCGGGCGAACGCAACGGCGCTGCCGCCGGTGCGTCGGCTGCGGGACTTCTCCGCCCGCCAGAAGCGCTCGAAGACGTGGGGCAGGTCTTCGGCGGCGATACCGCTGCCCGTGTCCTGCACCGTGAGCACCACCACGTCGCCGTCCGGCCGGGCGGTGAGCGTGACCGTGCCGTGCGCGGGGGTGTGCCTCAGCGCGTTCGAGACGAGGTTGCCCAGGGTCTGGCGCATGCGCACCGGATCGGCGTCGAGCCAGAGACCGGGCTCGGTCCGACTGCGCAGCTGGATGTCCGCGGCGTCAACCCGGCTGCGGTGGGCGGACACCACCTGGGCGACGAGTTCGTCCCCGCGTACCGGTTCGCGGTGCGGGTTCAGGGTGCCGGCGTCGACCGCGGCGAGGTCCTGCAGATCGTCGACGCCTTCACGACCCTCGCCAAGGCCGGCCGCTTCATCGGCACGTACACCCCGGAGAACGGCTCCACGGTCGGCGTGGGGATGCCGGTCTCGTTCACCTTCGACAAGGCGATCACCGACAAGAAGGCCGTCGAGTCCGGCATCGAGGTCAGCTCCAGCAGTGGGCAGCAGGTCGTCGGCCACTGGTTCGGCGCGCGACGTCTCGATTTCCGCCCGCAGGAATACCGGGAGGCCGGCTGGAGGCCGCCGAGATCTTCTGGGTGTCCACGGTGCGACCCGACGGCCGGCTGCACGTCACTCCCGTGATCCCGCCTGGCACGACGGGGTGCTGTACTTCTCCACCGGCCCGGGCGAGCAGAAAGCGAGGAACCTCGCTCATGACGGGCACTGCGCGCTGACCACCGGCGAAAATTCACTCACCGAGGGACTCGACCTCGTGGTCGAGGGCGAGGCGGAGCCGGTTGTCGATCCGGCGGTGCTGGAAGAGGTGATCGCGGCGTACGAGAAGAAGTACGGGGCGCACATCACCTCGCCCGAGGGCACCTTCCACGGGATCGGGGACGCGTTCCGGAAGGGGGACGCGGTGGTGTTCGCGGTGGCCCCGGCCACGGCGTACGGCTTCGGCCGGGACGGCGGGGTCTATACCCACACCCGGTGGGCGTTCTGAGCGACGGGGCCGCCCCCCCTGGTGAGGGAGCGGCCCGTTCGCGTTCTGCTGTGCGTGTGCCTGTGGTCAGCCGACCGGCTTGGCCTCGACGAAGCCGTCGAGGTCACGCAGGATGGCGGCCTTCGGCTTGGCGCCGACGATGGTCCTGGCGACCTCGCCGTTCCGGTACACGTTCAGCGTCGGGATGGACATGACGCCGTACTTGGCGGCCGTGGCCGGGTTCTCGTCGATGTTGAGCTTGACGATCTCGATCTGGTCGCCGTACTCGGCGGCGATGGCCTCCAGCGACGGGGCGATCTGACGGCAGGGGCCGCACCAGGCAGCCCAGAAGTCCACCAGGACGGGCTTGTCGCTCTGCAGAACCTCGGCGTCGAAATCTGCGTCGGTGACGTTCTTCACGGTGCCGGCCACAGCGGCCTCCTTCTTCCGGGGGGGTGGGGTGTGGGGTGTGTCAGCCCTCGTCGGGCGTCAGCCGCAGCGAGATGCTGTTGATGCAGTACCGCTGGTCGGTCGGGGTGGGAAAGCCCTCACCTTCAAACACGTGCCCGAGATGCGATCCGCACCGGGCGCACCGGACCTCGGTCTGCACCGTGCCGTACGACCGGTCTTCGGCCAGCTCGACGGCGTCCGTGTCCTTCGGGTCGAAGAAGGACGGCCAGCCGCAGCCGGAGTGAAATTTCTCCGTGGCGGTGAAGAGTTCGGCGCCGCAGGCACGGCATGAGTAGACGCCCTTGGTCTCGGTGTCGGTGTACTCGCCGGTGAACGGCCTCTCCGTGGCAGCGCGGCGCAGAACCTGGTATTCGGCAGGGGTCAGCTCCGCGCGCCATTGCTCGTCCGGCTTTTCGATGTCGTACGCCATGAGGCTCAGCCCCTCGTAGGTGGTGGGAAGAGGGGTGCGGGAAGGGCGGTCGCCTCGCGGCGGAGGGCACTGCAGGGCTTCAGCCGAACGATCTTCCACTGCAGGCATGTGGTTGGGCCCGGGGACATCATCCCTTCCCGCACCCACATGTGAATGAACCTTCAAGCAAAGCGGAGTGTTCCCGCCACCCCGGCGTGACCTGAACCACAGCAGCCCCGCCCCCTCGGATGAAGGGGCGCTCCGGTCGCTCCGCCCGGGTCTCCGCCTGGTGGATGGCCCAGGCCGCCCTGTTGACCGCCGGTCGGTGCAGGGGGGCGTGCATTCATGTGCGGTCGTCGTCGGTCCGCGCTGAGGCCGACGAGGTGACGTCCGGCGACTCGGCCGGCCAGTACTGTCGCGGCGTGACTCCTCCCCCTGGTAAGCGAGGGGGCTTCTCGCTATGCCTGGTTGGCGTCGCGATGGACCAGCCCGGCCCGTAGAACGTTCACGGCTCCCACCGTGTCCGCGTGCGC
>NZ_JBEXID010000139.1:0-11278 GCF_040608395.1 Streptomyces sp. NPDC005181 | reverse complement strand
CCAGCCAGAACTACACCATCCATACCGCCATCACGTTCTTCGAGCACGGGCTCGAGAACCGCTCACGGAGGTAAACGCAACGGTGTTGACTTCATGTTGCTCTTGCCACTCAACCTGGACTACTTCCTCCGGGACCAATCCGTCCCAGTATCAGGCTGTCCAGTTCAGAGGGGGAACTTCAGTCCACCGCCACAGCCGCGACCAGGCGGAGGCCAGATGATCGATTCCAAGGGGTGCGTACGGGCATGAGAACGAGGGCATCCAAGATCGTCTTATGACGAACAACCCAGATGCCCTCGTGCGGCCCTCTGTCCGCGGTCTCCACCGCGGACAGGGGCCCTTTCGTCAACCGCCCGCCGTCGCTACTTCAGACCGAAGGCGCGGATCAGGGTCTGGCTCACGCTGTTCCCCTTCGTGTCCCGCGCGGTGGTGCGCAGGCTCGCGAAGCGGGCCCGGGACGGCGCGTCGAGCTGCGCCTTCCAGTTGTGACCCGACTGACGCAGCGTCGCCTTGTGCCAGGTGGCTCCGTCGTCGTAGGACACTTCCAGCGCCACCATGCGGATCTTCCCCGCGCCCGTCGCGCCCTTCAGGTGCGAGGGGGTGACCGTCAGCCCGGTCCGCCGGTGCGCCTTGCCGGACAGGTCGGTGGGCACCGCGTAGTCGAGCTGCACCAGCGGCAGAGGCGTCATAGCCGTGTAGTCCGTCGTGTTCGTGCTGGAGGTGAACCCCCACTCGGTACGCGTACGGGTCGAGTACGGGCGGTCCGGCAGGTTCCGTTTGCCCTCCACCACGATCCGGTAGGGCAGCGGGTCCGGTGACAGCCCCTCGGCAGAGAGGATGCGCTCGTTGAAGTCCTCGCCGAGCAGCTGGTCGCCCTGGTAGAGCGAGATCTTCGTCGTGTCGGCGGCGATCCAGGCGCCGCCCCCGTGACCGCCGGAGTCCCCCCAGGCAGGCAGCAGCGACGTGTTGATGATGTCGCCGGTCCGGTAGGGGGCCCGCCAGATGATGCCGTCGTTCAGCAGCCGCGGGTGCTGGATGGGGGAGAACCAGGTCTCGCTGGTGGTGCTGCGCGGCTTGTACGAGCGCCCCGCGCCCCCCTGGTAGAGGTCACGCATGCTGGCGGTGGGGACCCAGCGGGTGTCGGGGCCCGCCGAAACCCAGGACGTCAGCGTGCCCTGGGCCGCAACCGCCGTCGGCTGGCTGAACATGGGGCTGTCGAAGATGACGGACACATCCTCGCGGTACTGGACGGCCTCGCCCTGCACGGTGTTGCGGAACGACTCGTCGATCCGGGCCAGTTCGCCTGGGCCGGGCCGGTAGGACGGATCCCGGGGGACCGCCCCGTCGTGGTGGCGGACCAGGTCGTAGACGTAGCGCGGATACGGGTGCGAGACCACCTTCAGCGTCGCTGTACCGGGCTTGCGGATCTGGCTCAGCAGCCGTGCGCTGTCGTCGGTGCCGAGCGAGGCCACCGGCAGTGGGGCGGCGTCGGGCAGGTGCGCCCAGGGGTCCAGCTTTCCGTAGCCGTCGTTCAGGATCAGCAGCTGCCTGGCACCGGCCTGTGCCGCGGCCGCGGCCTGGTCCGGGGCGGACACGGTGTCGCTGCGGCGGACGACCGCCACCTGGCCGCGCACCTTCAGCTTGCGGAACTCCGCGGCCGAGCCGTTGCCGGCCCACACGGCCCGGTAGCTTCCCGTGCCCTCCGGCAGCTTGGGGGACAGGCTCTGGATGACGACGTCGTCGTAGGTCTGCGAGCCGGCGGAGAACGTCAGCGGCGGCTGGATCTGCCGCCAGCGGGTGGCGAAGATGTACGAGCCCTTCGTCACCTTCGGTGTCGGGGTCACCCAGAGGCTGTTGTACCGCCAGTAGTCGGGCATGTAGCTGTCCAAGAACGGGAACAGGCCGCTGTTGGTGCGGTACTGGTCCACCCTCATGAACTGGTTGGCGGTCGGCTGCGGGGTGAAGGCGGCCGCCTTGCGCAGGTCCGCGGCGTCGAAGCGGACAGTGCGGTCGGTGTCGAGGTCGATCTGCGGCGCGGAGAACACGGCGGCGCCCAGCGTGTGCGTGCCGTCGATGCCGGGCACGTCGGCGTACATCCACGCCGAGTAGGTGCCTGGGGACAGGTGCAGGCTCATGCGGCCCGAAGCGTCGATCTCGTACATCTTGGGCGTGGTGTTGCGCTCGACGTCCTTCAGGATGAGGATGCCGGGCAGGGCGGCCCCGCGACGGTCCTTGGCCGTGACCGACAACGTTGCCCGCTGGCCCTCCTTGTTCACGCCGACCGGCGAGCGGGTGAGAACCGTGCCGTCGGCGCCGGTGGCGACGAGCCGGTCGGAGTAGGCGGCGTTGTCCTGTGCCGCGTCGAGGTGGGTGATCACGCCGACGGTGGCGGTGCCGTGCGCGGGCACGGTCAGCCGGGTGTCGGTGAGGGCGAGCAGGCCCTCGGGCAGCTGGCCCTGGCTCAGGGACAGGTCCACGGTGACCGGCTCGGCGCCGGTGTTGGTGTACGTGACATCCTTGCGGACGGTCTGGCCCGGCGTGTACGGGTAGTGGGCCTGCGCGAACGCGTTCCCGGAGGCGACCAGCGTGGCCTTCACTGCGGCGGCGACGTCGAGCCGCCCGTTGCCGGCCGCGAAGGGGCTGTACCGCTCGGTGCTCGAGACGGTGCTGACCAGGGCGTCCTTGAGCTGCTGCCCCGTCCAGTCCGGGTGCTCGGCAGCCAGCAGTGCGGCTGCACCGGCGACGTGGGGGGTGGCCATGGAGGTGCCGCTCATCGTCTGGTAGGCGCCCTCGCCCTCCGGTGCGTACTGCGAGCGCGCCGCCAGCACGTTCACACCCGGGGCGGTCAGATCGGGCTTGATGGCGTTGTCGCCCTTGCGGGGGCCGCGGCTGGAGAAGCTCGCCAGCTGGTCCACGCCCTTGCCCGGGCCGTTCACCGCGCCGACCGTCAGCGCGGCGTCCGCGGCGCCGGGGGCGCTCACGCTGTACGGCGCCGGGCCGGAGTTGCCGGCCGCGATGACGAACAGCGCCCCGGTCTCCTCGCTGAGCCGGTTCACCGCCTGGCTGAGGGGGTCGGTGCCGTCCGTGGGTTTGCTGCCCAGGCTCATGCTGACGACCTTGGCGTGCTGGTCGCGGGCGGCCCACTCCATGCCCGCCAGGATCCAGGAGTCCTGCCCGCTGCCCAGGTTGTTCAGGACCTTGCCGATGTGCAGCGAGGCGCCGGGGGCGACGCCCTTCTCGGTGCCGCCGGAGGCGGCGCCGGTGCCGGCGACGGTGGAGGCGACATGGGTGCCGTGTCCGTGCCGGTCGGTGACGTCCTGGTCGGGCACGAAGCTCTCCGTCGCCGCGATGCGGCCGGCGAAGTCCGGGTGTGCGGCGTCGATGCCGGTGTCCAGGACGGCGACGTCCACGCCCTGCCCGGTGTCCCCGCCCGCCCAGACCTCGGGGGCGCCGATCTGCGCGGTCGTGTCGGACAGCGTGGCCTTGACCTTCCCGTCCAGCCACACCTTCGCGATCCCGCCCGTCAGCGCCGCCGGCGCCGACCCCGCTTTCCGGTACTCCGCGGACCGCGCCGCGGCACCGGTGAGCGAGGTCCAGAAGTCCGCAGCTCGCGCGTGCTTCGCGGAGAGCGCCGCGCCCTGAATGCTGCTCAGGGCCAGGGTCCTGCTCGCCCCCTGCGGGGTCTTCATGGTCCGGGAGCGGGCCGCCGCGTCGGTGTACGTGACGATCAGCGGCAGGTGATCGCTGCCCGCGTCGTCGTACCCGTCCGCGAGCAGCTCGGTCACGTTGAACAAGTGCTCGTCCAGAACCCCGGACGCGATGTACGGCACCGCCGCCTCGGGATACACGTAGGTGTCGTCGCCGACCGACATGACATGGGCGCCGCCGACCCTGCCGTGCGGATCGGTAACCGACGTGACCGAGTGCTTGCCGCCGCTCCCGGACACCGTGACCTTGTCACCGGTGATGAGCGTGACGGTGCGGACCGTCGCGGGCTGGGCGTCGGCGATTGTGTGGGGGGATGGGGACGTCGCAGTGGCGTCGGCCGACGCGGCAGGACCGGTGGCCGTCAATACCACCAGGGCGGCGACGGCGGCTGTCAACCCGCGTCTGCGGGACGGAGGCATACGCAAGGGAACCTCATGAACTAGATGGGTAGCAGTCCTTGGCAGTCAGCCATCCGTTCGTATCCCTGTAAAGTCAGTGCTTTGGCACTTCTCTGCCACGTCACCAAGTGGACATGGCGCAAGTCGGCGCAATGATCTCCAAGCAGGACATGCTGCAAGGGGCGAGGAGTTGTCAGATTCCCAAGGAAGCCCAACCATGCAAGTCGGGCCGCCGCTGTCCTGCACGGTGCGGCCGGGTATGCCTCACGCGTATGTTACGCCCCAGCGAAAAACCGCAATGGCCGTAACCGCCGTTTACTTGGTGCTCTGACGGATCGTCACACCAGCCTTCCTGCCTTCGTCGACAGCCCGGCTGGACGCTGCGAGCAGGCATGATGCTCCGGATGTTCAGCCCGCACGCCGGGGCCCGGCGTCCTGGCCCTGGGCTTCTCGTCCCGGTAGCCGGGGTGGTGCCTCGAGTCGATCGAAGATGTCGTCCTTTGCGGCGGCAGCAGATCGAGGGACCCCAACTGGAGGCAACCGACGACAGGGGCCCGTTCCTCCGGCCACCACCACGGCTTGTATTTTCCTGATCGGCATCACACGAGCAAAGGCCAGAGGAGGAGAGTAATGATGGAAAACGACGCACCCTTGGAGTTGGTTGGACTCGATACAGAGGCGGAGGCTGTCTATCGCCATCTACTGGTGCGCGGTGGCGGGACTGTCGACGAGATAGTGGCGGCATTCGGACTGAGCTTCGAGCACGCGTTGGCCTTGCTCGAACGTCTGCACCACTCCGGGTTGGTCAGCCGTAGATCCTCAGGGGCGTTCCTCACGGTGGATCCCCGTCACGCGCTGCGGACACTGGTGGAGTCACGCGAGCGTCAGCTGGCTGCCGTGCGAGACGCGGCGGGGCCACTGGGTGCGATCTTCGACGACGCCAGGCGGTCCAGTACGGCCGAACCCGCCACCAGGACCATCAGCGGTCCGGAGGCGGTCGGCGACTGCTACTACCGCTTGAAGCAGGATGCGCGATCCGAGATCTGCGCCATGGACCGCCCTCCGTTCCTGCTGGCTCCGAATGGACCACTCGACGAGGCGGCGGTCCGGCGCGGGGTGCGGGTGCGTGTCGTCTACGCGGCTGCCAGTTTCGATGCTGAAGGCGGCTGGCAGGCGCTGGGCAGCCTCGTGTCGCGTGGGGAAGAAGCCAGGGTCGTGCCGGCGCTGCCCATCAAATTGGCGATGGCGGACCGGTCGGCCGCGATGGTCTCGCTGAGCTTGTCAGCCGACAGCAACGAGTGTCTCTACACCGAAGCACCCCCCCTGCTGATGGCATTGACCGAGCTCTTCGAGCATTACTGGGCCATTGCGCCCTCACTGAGTGGGGGCCCCGACTCCGAGTCATTGCCGTCACCAGGGCCGTCCACGCAAGGCGACCAGACGCGGAAGCCCACCGACGAAGAACGGAACCTGCTTGCGCTCTTTGCTGCTGGGGTCAAGGACGACGCCATTGCCCGCCAGTTCGGGGTTTCGACACGGACACTGCGGCGGCGGATCCAAGACCTTTACGCAGAGCTGGGGACCACCAGCCGGTTCGGCGCTGGTGTCGCGGCAGCTCGACGCAACTGGGTTTGAGCGTCCTGGCCCCGTTCGGACCATTCGACACCAGACCCATACCGCCACCCCGAAGCCGCGTTCCTTCGATGTCCCGCCTGCCTCGCCGGTCACCGTGACCTGCTCAGGCGGAGCACAGGCAGGCCAAGCGGCTCGCCGCCCGAAGGCACGTCACGGCCCACTCAACGCTCCCGCCGGACCAGTCCATTGATCTGTGCGTGGGGTAGTGGCCCTATCAACGGGGCGCCGCAGCAGAGCAGAGACCCGGGCCCGCGCGGTAGGCCCGTTGAAGCGGATGGCGAGTGTGCTACCGCTACCCCGCAACGGCCCACGAAGCCGGAGCCGGCCTCTACGCTCCCACGTTCCCGAGGCGGGACGCGCGCACCGTACAAGAGCGCCAACGCCCAGGAGGTACCTGTGGCGGAATGGATGAAAGTACGCTGCCCCAAGCACCACGCCCCCACCGACCCGAACGCCATGAAGCGCTGGCTCGCCGAGGGTTACGAATCATCCGGTCCCGGCGAGACGTTCGACTCCGTCTCCGAGCGCCTCCTGGACCGACACTTCTCGCCCGCCCAAAGGGCAGCCCCGAAGCCTGCAGTTCTCGCGCCGCAACGCGGCTAGCTCCTCACGTTCACTACTGGTCAGGCCAGCCCGTTCACCCGCGTCGACCTCGGCCTGGTTGACCCACAGCCGAACTACGGCCTGGGTGAGATCGAAGTCCTTGGCGATCTGTCCGACCGAGCGGTCACCGCGACGGCACAGCTCGACGACCTCGGCCTTGAACTCCGGCGTGAACGAGCGGCGAGGGCGAGGCTTCTTCTTCCCCATGCTCTCCATGATGGACATCCTCCCGGGGCCGAAGCCCCTGATCTCCGATGTCCGTCAAAGCGGATCAAGCCCAATGTCCCCATGAATGAAGACCTGGTGACGTTCCTCAAGGCCCGGCTGGATGAGGAGGACAAGCTGGCCCGGCGCTGCAACGGTGACGAATGCGGGGAGTGGTCTGCCCACGGGCACACGGTCGACTTCTGGCAGGTGGATCTCTCAGGTTTCCACCCCACGATTGCCCTCCATGTGGCGCTGCACGACCCGGCCCGCATTCTGCGGAGATCGAGGCCAAGCGACGCATCCTGGCCCGTCGCGTCCTCAGTACGGCAGCGGGCGACCCGGAGTTGCCGTGGGACGACCGCCGCGACTGCCAGTTCGACGGCGCCCCCTGGCCATGCGACGACATGCTCGACCTCGCCTCGTCCTACGGCGATCGCCCTGACTTCCCCCGACAAGCCTGAGGCGGCACAGCCACACACCAGAGCGCATGACGGGTGCGCACACCCCGCAGGTCACGCCGACTACCTACTGAAGATCTTTTACGGGACATTAGGCCCGTACCTCGCGGGTCGTTGATTCGTATGGTGTGACCGGCCCGGGGCCGGCTGGCCACAGACCTGAAACGGTGACCCGCGACGTCCGGGGCTAGGTTGCCGCCGCGAAAGCGTCGACGCCCGTGAGGTCGGCCGACAGCGCCCACAGGCGCGCGGCCTGCTCGGGGTCGGTCGCGTGTGCGTGCACGCCGCCTTCCGAGCCGTCGCCGGCCGGCTCGGCTATGTCGCAGTCCTCGCAGTACACGCCGCCCATGCCCGCTAGCTGGGGGGAGGTCGCCGCCCATACCTGCGTCGCCGCGCCCTGCCCGGGCGTCTTGAAGGTGGGATCGGTCGGGTTGCCGTTCTCGTCGATCCAGCCCGCGTCGACCATCTCCGCCTTCGCAAGGTGGCGCTGCAGCGGGGTGAGGATGCTGCCCGGATGCAGCGCGAACGCTCTGACTCCGGCGTCGCGGCCGAGCGCATCGAGCTGCACGGCGAACAGCACGTTCGCCGTCTTCGCCTGCCCATACGCCTGCCATCTGTCGTAGCCACGCTCGAACTGCACGTCGTCCCAACGCACGCCGGTGATGCCGTGGGCGCCGGAGGACACGGCGACCACGCGCGCGCCACCGCGGGCGATCGCCGGCCAGAGATGGTTGATCAGCGCGTAGTGACCGAGGTGGTTGGTGGCAAACTGGGCCTCCCACCCCGGGCCGACCCGCGTCTCGGGGCAGGCCATGACCCCAGCGTTGTTGATCACGATGTCGACCTTGCGACCCGAGGCCAGGAACCGCTCGGCGAAACCGCGGACGCCTTCGAGGTCGGACAAGTCGAGGTCGTCGGTCTCGACGCCGTCGATGCCCTCGACCGCCTCCTGAGCGGCCGCCCGTCGCCGGGCGGGGACCACGACGCGGGCTCCGGCACCCGCCAGGGCGCGGGTTGTCTCCAGACCAAGTCCCGAGTAGCCACCGGTGACGATCGCGGTGCTGCCGGACAGGTCGATCCCGCTCAGGACGTCGTCCGCGGTGCTCCGGGCACCGAAGCCCGATCCGATCTTGTGCTGAGGTGTCGTCATGACGGAGACGCTAGATGCTGGACCGCGCTCTAGGTCAAGGGCCGGTGACGGCGAACGTCCGGGTCCAGCCGTTGCGTCTGTGCTAGATCACCACAATCACCGACGGTGGCTATCCCGGTACCGGACTTGTCATGCCCCATAGGCGGCGCAAGGGCGAAGGTCTGCCCGGCTGGACGGAAGCCCACAACAAGGCCCGCAAGCAGGTCCCCGCGCCCGAGTCGAGCACGTCTTCGCCGGCATGAAGACCTGGAAGATCCTCCGCGACTGTCGCCTCAAAGGTGACGGCGTTCACCACGCCATGCTCGGCATCGCACGCATGCACAACCTCGCCCTCGTCGGGTAGGCGGGCGGTGGGCGGCCAGCAACGAACAGTCACGTCAAGCCGACCCAAGAACCATTTACGGGACAGCCCTTAGTCCAGTAGACGCCGCGGGAAGGTCCAGAAGCAGCACACGGTCCGAATACGCGCAGAAGGTCGCCAGTACTACGTGGCCACGGGCCTCACCTGAGAGCAGGCGGCAGGCTGGGCAGCCGGCAGCGATGGGGGAGCAAGTTCAAGCGGCTCGACATGGAGGACCTGCGCCGGCTGCCGTGGAACCGCGGCGGGCGACCGCGCTGCTGGCGTGCGGGGCGCGCGGCGCGCTGATGCCCACACCGTGTTCGTTGATGGCCTGGCACGCAGCGAACTTGAGGGCTTCCAGGCCCCGGAGTCCCAGCTCGAACACCACGGGATCAGCATGGCCAGGCTGCCTCTGGGGGTGGCGACCAAGGGAAGGACCGCCACCAGGAACCCGGCGAGGGCGTAGGGATGGACCACGATGCCTCCGGGCCGTGCGCGCGGGGGATCAGAGCACGACGCGGTAGTGGGTGGTCAGGCGCCGGCCGTCGTCCAGGACGTGGAAGGCAAGGCCGGGCGGCTGGTCGCGGTCTGCGGCGTGATCGCCCTCCCAGGGCATGCGCACGTCGTTCAGCTTCGTGATCTCGGTCAGCAGCGAGTCCAGCCCTACCGCGCCCGGGTCCCGCTTCAGCGAGGCGAGCAGCGTGCATCCGGCCGCGGATGGCGTTCACGGAGAACCGGTGCGGCCTGCTCGGCCTCGGACAGGACCTGGTGCTCACCCGCCCGTCGGCCTGCCACTTTGCCGACCAGTCCACGGCCTTGACCGGTACCTTGAACAGGGCGGCAACCTCCACCCGGTCCCGGCCCTCGACCAGTGCGGACACCGCCAGCAACCGCACCGCCTCCTGCGCGTCCGGCGACCACGTCCGCGCATCCCCCACCAGCTCACTCAAACACCGTCAACGAGCCTGAACCCAACGCATTTCGGATCAAGTAGGAAGAGCGGCAGGCCGGATCGGGGTTCCCGCGCGGACGGGGGTGCGGGTGCACGCACTCCCGTCCGCGGGCCCCGGCTCCCGTCCGGTGGTTCAGCCGATCTTGTCGACCGGGCCGACCTCCAGGTAGGTGGCGCGGGAGTCCGGCATGCCCTTGGCCGTGTCGTACGACTCCAGGAGCTTGCCCGACTCCGGGTCGATCACGAGTCGGGTCGTGCGGGCCGGCAATGTCGTCCTCTTGCCTGTGGCCGGGTCCTCCATCCATCCCGGCCGACCGGTGAACTTCACAGCCGTCCCCTTGCGGCCCTTGGTGTCCTCGACCTGGCCGATGAGCTTCACACCCTCGGTCCTTGCCATGATCTTGAAGAGTGCCGCGCGCACCTCCGGGGCGAGTGGGGCGTCCTGGAGCAGGGCCGGCACCTTGCCGAAGGCGTTGTCACCGAGCCGCCTCTCCAGTGCGTCCGGGTCCGTCGGCAGGCTCTCCAGCTGCTTCCAGGTGAGGAACTCGTCGCCCACCGGCCAGGCCTTCAACTTGCCGCCGGGAAACGGCTTCTGGATGTTTCCGTCGGGGTTCCGGGACCAGAAGTGCCCCTCACGGTCGAACCACGAAGTCGACTGACGCAGCCCGTCGTCCTCGTTGTCGACCTCGACGTGCACCTTCCAGTACGGCGCATCCGTCTCCGGCGCGCCCGCGACCGTCGCCGCCATCCTGTTCAGGAACTCCGCCGCGGACGCGGACGCCGGCGGCTTGCTCTCGCCGACCCCGATCACCGGATACGCCACCGCGCCCGCGGCGATCGCCGTGACCGCTGCCGCCGCGACGAGCAGACGCCGGCTGCGTGACTGCTTCCGCCGAGGCGCTTCCAGGGGTACGACGACGGCGCCCGCCGAAACCTGGGCGCGTGCCGCTTCCACCACCTGGGCCGAGGGCGGCTCGACGCGTCCCGCCGCGATCAGGTCGTCCGCGCCCGGGAAGTCGAGCACGTCGATGGAGCCGTGGATATGTGCGTTGTCGGTCATGCCAGGTCTCCAGTCATCCGGATGCGGGTCTTGGCCGGGGCGAGCGCCGCGTGCGCCCGCAGTCGGCCGCGGGCACGGTGCAGCCGCGAACGTGCGGTGCCCGCGGGGATGCCGACCACCGTGGCGGCCTCCGTCGGGGTGAGCTGCTCCCAGGCGATCAGCAGCAACAACTCCTTTTCTTCGTAGGGGAGTTCGCTGATGACGCGGCAGAGCTCGGGCGCGAGCGCGGATGCGTCGAGCCGGTCGTCGACGGCCGCCCAGTCCATGACGTCCGCGTCGGACGGCAGCCCCGGACGGTCCTGGGCGAGCCTGCGCCAGTGCGCGGACAGCACGTTCCTGGCCACACCGAACAGCCAGGCACGGGCCGAGCCGCGCGCCGGATCGAAGTTCCGTCTGGCCGCGTACGCCTGGAGCCACAGCTCGGCGAGCAGGTCGTCGGCGGCGACGGGTGCGCGGCGGGCGAAGTAGCCGTGCAGGGCGGTGGAGTGCCGCGTTACCAGCGGCTCGAAAGCGGCCGGGTCGTGCGCGGAGCGCGCCAGCGAGTCGTCGTCCCCCGCCCCGGTCAAGTCCCGGGTGCCCCCGGTGTCCCCGTTCTTGCTCACGGGCCCTCCCTCTCGACCACCGGTCGGCGGTCTCACCCGGTACTTGTCGCCTGCGCGCCGGAGCGTTCGGACGCAAACATTCAGTTGGTAATCGGAGCGTGATCGTTCCGGCCGCCTCATCACGCTTGGTGGTCGTCGAGTTGGGCCGTCGCGGTGTGGTTGGAT
>NZ_JBEXID010000138.1:0-11449 GCF_040608395.1 Streptomyces sp. NPDC005181 | reverse complement strand
CTTCTCCTGCAACGGGACTCCCGATGATCTTCTTGCTCGACACAAGCTGATCTATCAGGACGTCCCGTTGCGTCATTCACCAGGGCTTGACCTGCCGCTCAAGGCTCAAACGCAACGGTGTTGCCGCCTAGGTCAATTCACGTTGGTGATCAGGGAGAGGCCGATCCGGCTTCCTGCCAGCGGAGTTGGGCAGGCGTGGGGCTGAGCGTCATGAGTGGGACCTTCGGTGGGATTCTTGTCGGCTAGTGGCGGCAATCCTGCGGTAAATCCCGCCCGCCGAAATCTGGTTTTCATCGTCCAGGCCCGGCACCATGAGCGTTCCGGTTCCTCTTCCCTATGGCCCCCGCAACACCGCGGGCAGCCGGCCCCACTGCTGAGCCTGCCCGAAGTCCTTGCCCTGCGCGCGCGGCGCCAGACGATGGCGTCGACCGTCTCGTGCGTGAAGCGGCGGGCGAAGAATGCCGCGGTCTCCCCGGGGACCGGGGTGCACACCTTCGCGTCGGGCCCGGCGGCCCACAACGTGTCCCCGGGCGTCCTCAGGGCTGTCCCTGGGTGGCGGCCAGGGCCATGATGGCGGTCATGACGTTGTCGACGGCATTCACCAGGTTGTTCGGTGTGCGGCATCCGATCGCGCTTGCGCCGATGGGGGGTTCGGCCGGTGGCGAGTTGGCGGCGGCCGTCTCGCGCGGCGGCGGGCTCGGGCTGCTGGGTGCTGCGTACGGGGATCCGGACTGGCTGGCCCGTGAGCTGCCCATCGTGAGCCAGGGCACCGGGCCCTGGGGGGTCGGCTTGTTGACCTGGGGGATCGATGCCGGCGTGGTGGAGCGGGTGCTGGAGCACGGCCCACGGGCCGTGATGCTGTCTTTTGGAGACCCGGGCCCGTTCGCCGAGCGCATCCGCCGGGCGGGCGCGGCTCTGATCATTCAGGTCACCGATCTGGAGGAGGCGCGGCAGGCGGTGGACATGGGCGCCGACGTCATCGTCGCGCAGGGCACCGAAAGCGGTGGACATGGCGCCCGGCACGGACGGTCCACCTTGCCGTTCGTGCCGATGGTGGTGGACCTGGCGGTACCCGTGCCGGTGCTCGCGGCCGGCGGGATCGCCGACGGCCGCGGCGTGGCCGCGGCCCTGGCCCTGGGAGCCGCAGGGGCGCTTATCGGCACCCGCTTCCAGGCCACGGCAGAAGCCCTGGTCCACCCGTCGATCGCCACCGCGATCGTCGAAGGACGCGGACAGGACACCGAGCGCAACCGCGTCCTGGACATCGCCCGCGGCTCCCAGTGGCCCTCGCGGTACACCGCTCGCGCCCTGCCCCATCGCTACCTCGACCAATGCCGCGGCCGGGAAGCGGAACTCGCCGCGGATCCCCAGGCGCAACAGGCGTATCAAGAAGACGTGGCGCGGGGCGAGGTGCCCCCGCTGCCGGTATGGGCCGGCGAGGCGGTCGACCTCATCACCGACATCACCGACCTGCCCCCCGCCGCCGAACTCGTCGCCGCCCTGGCCGCACAGGCCGAGGACGCCCTGAAGCAAGCGGGAAAACACTGACCGAGAGGCCCGCCAGGCGCGGGCACGATCGGTCTACACCGCCAACGGGGCCATCCGGCAGCGACGTACCCAAGCGCCAGATACTCATCACTCCTGGTCACCATCGCAACTGGCCGTACGTGGGGAATTCTTGGCGGCCGCTGCCACCCCCGGCAGCGCGAGTCGACGTCGTCAGCAGGCGCTCCTGGGCGAAGTCCCACCCCGAGACCGGACAGGCACCGCTCGTTGCCGCTGTCCCGTGACAGCGAACGTTGAGTGCATGCCATCGGAGGTCGATCGGACGGGTGGCCTGCAAGATCAGTGAGCCGGACGCGGCGGCCTGGGGGCGCGCGACGATGGGTGCGCTGCTCAGCGGGGCAGCGTCACCAGGCCCGTCTCGTACGCGAGGATGACCAGTTGCACGCGGTCGAGGGCGTCGAGCTTGGAGAGCAGCCGCGTCACGTACGTTTTGACGGTGTGGGCTGGCCGGTGCCGCGGGCCGCCGGATCGGCGGGTACTCGCTCGGTATGAAGCAGCGGCTCGGCATCGCGACCGCGCTGCTCGGCGATCCGCCGGTGCTGCTTTTCGACGAGCCGCTCAATGGGCTGGACCCGGAGGGTGTGCTGTGGGTGCGAGGCATCTTCCGCCGCCTCGCGGCCGAGGGCCGGACGGTGTTCGTCTCCAGCCACCTGACGAGCGAGATGGAGAACACCGCAGACCAGTCGATCGTCATAGGTCGCGGCAAGCTGATCGCCGCCGCAGGCGTGGCGAAGTTCGCCGCCCGCACCACCCGGCTGAACGTCACCGCCCGTACGCCCGAACCGGCCGCGCTGACAGGCGTGTTGACCGCCGCGGGCGCCACCGTGCACCCCGACGACGACGGCACGCTCACCGTGACCGGACTCGACGCGACCCGGATCGGTGAACTGGCCCTCGAACACCGGCTCGTTTGCAGGAGTTGACCACCCATACCGCCTCCCTGGAGGAGGCATTCATGGAACTCACCGCCGACAGCGTCGAATACCTCGCAGGAGAGCACCGATGACCACCCTGACTCTTGCCCCGGACGCACCCCGGACCGCCACGGTGCCCCGTGGCCGGTTCCGCGATCTGTTGGCCGCCGAGTGGATCAAGCTCTGGTCACTGCGCTCCACGCCCTGGGTGCTCGGCCTCAGCGCCCTGGCCATCATCGGCGCCAACCTCAATGCCGCTGTCCGCAGGAGCCGCCCTTCGTGATTGGGGATGGCAGACGATGACGCCCGTGGTGACGTTTCCTTGATTTGACAGCCGGCGACGTCGGCTTGGACTGTGCCGAATGATGGTGCTTTTTGAGTGATACCCCGCGATTTCATTCGGTTGATGCTTCAACAGGCGCCGGAGAGTGTCCGGAGAGCGTTCTGTCGATTGGGCAACCGAGTCACGCCCCACGTCGGTCAGGTGCCCTGGACCAGCTGTCCCTCACATCCCGGTACCGGATGGCCAGTACTGAGTGGGGTTCCGAGACCCGCGACGACCCGCATCGACCTGATCGACCGCACCTGGCACGAGTGGTCAGCCGCCCGCGAGCGGGTGCACTGTGGAAGACGTGGGTCTCACGGAACGCGTTGCGGGTCTGAGGGAGTCATGGCGGCCGGGTCATGCGCTGCTGGTGATTCCCGTTGTGCTCATTGCCGCGATCACGGCCGTGGACATCTTGCTCCCGCAAGACATCTATCTGGGACCGCTGCTGGTCATCGCGCCCGCGATCACTGCCTCATTCGAGGGCCCTGCGCTGACCGGAGTGATCGGGCTCCTGGCCGTGGCAGCCCAGGCATACATCAGCCTGCACTCCGGCGTACTGACCTCCCGGAACGCTTTGGTACAGATCGGCGCTCTCACGATGCTCTCAGCCCTGATCGTGTTCTTCTGCCTGATACGCGAGCGGCACAGTCGACAGCTCGCCCGGGTGCGGTCGGTGGCCGAAACCGCACAGAACGTACTGCTGCGGCCGCTCCCGGCTCGGATCGGCCCGCTGCGGATCGCCTCCCTGTACCTGGCCGCCGAGGACGAGGCCCTGATCGGAGGTGACCTGTACGCGGCCACCCGCATCGAAGGCGGAACCCGGGTGATGATCGGTGACGTGAGGGGTCAGGGTCTGGCCGCCATCGGAGAAGCTGCCCTCCTGCTCGGCGCCTTCCGCGAGGCCTCCTACCAGTACAACGACCTGCCCACACTGGCCGCGGCCCTCGATCAGAGCGTCGCCCGCTACCACGCCGACGTCGAGCCGGAGGATGAGGATCAGGCCGGGGAACGCTTCGTCACAGCCCTGCTGCTGGAGATCCCCGACGAGCGCCGCATCAGCCGAATGACCAGCTGCGGGCATCCTGCGCCCCTGCTGCTCAGCCAAGGACATGCGGTCACCGTCCCGAGTCTGCACCCCGCGCCCCCGCTGGGGATCGGCGAGATGGGACCGGCGGGCTACACCACCGACGTGTTCGCATTCGAGGCCGGAGACGCCCTCCTCCTTTTCACCGACGGCGTCATCGAAGCACGCGACCGAGGCGGCGACTTCTACCCGCTTGCGGAACGGGCCGCCCAGTGGACCGAGAGCCCCCTGGAGACACTCCTGCACCACCTGCGATGCGACCTCCTCGCCCACGTAGGCGGACGACTGGGAGACGACGCCGCCGTCATCGCCATCCACCGCAATCCCATTCTCCATCCGGGACGCTGCCATGGAGATCACCGCCCCTGACGGCTGCTGCCGCGGCTCCAGAAGCACCAGAATCCCGGGTTGACCAGGAGCTATGCAGCACGCGAGTGGTGATCGGAAGCCGATACGTCCGTTCACGGAATCGCGGGCAGAGCCAAAGATTCCTATCACCCGGCCACCCCGGGGGCGGGCTACGTCGAGGACGCCGCTGGTTCCGGGCCGAGCACAGTGCGAGGTTCGGAGCGCCCATGTCGGTGGGGTGCGGACCCCCAGACGGCCATCATCGACTCGTCCGGATCAGCGACCGGTGCCCTCTGCCCGGGCCGGCCAAGGCGCTGTGTAGGGCGGCCATTCGCGCTGTGAACGTCGGAGCATCCAGGTTAGGAGGACACTGGATCGTATGCCCCTACCCAAAACACATCATTGCTCGGCCTGCTCGGACGATGCCGCGCCGGACTCAGTCCTTCACGAAGACCTCGTTGTTGGAGCACCGCTGTCCATGGAGGATCTCACCGACGCGCAGCGCCTCGACCGGTTCGCCCGCAAGTATGCCCACGACGGTTGCCAGGTCAGAGAAGTACGGAGGGTCCCGCACGACGGCTTGAGCGGCTACGCCTGGTCCGTCCGCTTCACCGAGAGTTCGTGACAATTCGATCACCGGGCAGCTCAGGGAAGACGCCTGAGAGGAGGAGCCCGGACCGATGAACAGTTTCGGACATCGCGTAGCGGGCGATGCCTCGGCTCAGTGAACCAGGAGACGTCGCGCGCTACCTCTGCGCGGTCCGCGCAACGCGCCTGGCCCCCACTGCGGTGCGGTGAGGGCCAGGCGCCGGCTGGTGCGGCAGCCTGTGAGCCTCGCGGAATCGGTAGATCTGCCGACGGGGCTGCACGAAGCGCCGTGTCCGCGCCTGGGCGCTCGGTTTACGCGGAGTAGAGCGTGTCGATGTTCTCGTGAAGCTGGTTGGCCAGGGGCGGTGCCGCGTAGGTGTCGGTCATGACCTCGATGTAGCAGCCGGTGCCGGCCTTCGCCGCTGTCTCCATGGCCTGGTCGAGTTCGGCGAGGGTCGACACGCGGGCGGTGAACCAGTCTTCGCAGCCCAGGGCCTTCGGCAGTTCGGAGTATCGCCAGTTGGCCAGGTCGTTGTAGGCGATGTCTGGGTGCTTGCAGAGCAGGCGCTCGATCAGATAGCCGTGGTTGTTCAGGACGAACACCATCGGGCGCAGGCCGTACCGTCCGAACTGGCCGATTTCCTGAACGGTGAGCTGGTGGGACCCCTCACCGGTGACCAGTACGACGCGCTGGTCGTCCGCAGCGGCGATGGCCGCGCCGACCGCGGCGGGGGTAGCCCATCCGATCGAGCCCCACAGGGACTGGTTCTGGAAGGTGGCGCCGCGGGGCAGCCGGGCGAAGGCCGGGCCCATGGACACGGTTCCGGTCTCCGCGACCAGGACGTCGTTGGACCTGAGGAAGTTCTCCCAGCGGGGGTAGAGGTTTTCGGCGGTGATGGAGTCGTCGCCACTGCCGCCTGCCGGGGACATACGGGTCACCTCGACCGACGGGTGCGGCCACTGCTTGCGGGGGAGCTTCTCGGCGAGGGCGCTGAGGAGGTCCTTCATCTCCACGCTCTGGTAGGTCATGCCGTCGACACTGACGTGGTGGTGGCTGATATCGATCGTGCGGCCGGGGTCGAGGTTGGCGGTGAACGCCCCGGTGCTGAAGTCGTGCATCAGCGCGCCGACCAGGACGACGACGTCGCTGTCCTCGACGAAGCGGCGGACGCCCTCGTTCATGAGCTTGCCGTCGTACATGCCGGCGTACGCGGGCTGGTCCTCCTCCAGGACGCCCTTGTCGGCCATCATCGTGGCGAAGGGCAGTGCGGTGGCCTCGAGGAACTGCTGGAGGTTCGGGCCGAGGCCCGACCGGGCGGTGAGGATGCCGGGCAGGACGCAGGCGCTGTTGGCCGGACCGAGCATGTCGGCGATTGCCTGAACGGCCGCCTCCACCTGCGCGGGGTCGCTGGCCGGCGCGGGGATCGGCTGGGCATTGCCGACCACCGGCATCTCCGCCAGGTCGGCGGGGAAGGCCATGTAGACCGGGCGGCGGTGATAGAGCGCCGCCGCGATGAGGCGCTCGGTCTCGGCTGCGACGTTCTGTGGTGTCATGATGGCGCTCGCGCAGACCACCGACCCGGACAGCTTCTGGAAGAGGTCGAACTCGCCGTTGCCCAGGGTGTGGTGGACGAGTGAGTGGTGGGCCTGGACAGGCATCTTGGGCATGCCGACCAGGTGGAACACCGGGAGGTGCTCGGTGTACGCGCCAGCGATGCCGTTGATAGCGCTGAGTTCTCCGACCCCGTAGGTGGTGCACACGGCGCCGATGCCGTGCACGCGGGCGTAGCCGTCGGCGCTGTAGGCGGCGTTGAGCTCGTTGCAGCTGCCGATCCACTGGATCTCCGGGTGCTCGGCGATGGCGTCGTCGACGGGGAAGGCGTAGTCGCCGGGGACGCCGAAGACGTGACGCACGCCGATGTCCTGCAGCCGATTCAGGACGTGTTGGATCACGGTGGTGGACATGAGGAAGTTCCTTTCCTTGTGGCGGCACCACCACTCCAGGGCGCCGACTGTCCGGCGGAGTCGGTGCCGACCCCTTCCTCTGCGAGTGATCGGTGGGTGCGGGCTGTGCGAGGACACCTTCGTGGAGCTGGGCGAAGAGTCCGTGCGGACCTTCGGAAGCGCTCCCGCGGGCTTTCCTCGGCCGTCATGCCTCGCCTCTCCCGTTGACCTGGGCAAACATCGGGACCCATGGGCGGGGATGGTCGCGCTCACGGGCGCCGTCCGGCCTCTGCCGGCGCACTGGGTCGATCCGGGGGAATACGAGCAACAAGCCGACACGGCAAACTGCCGAAGCTCGGGCCGGGAAGGCACCCAAAGAAGCCTGACAGCCTCGCCGCCGACAAGAGCCGAGGAACTGACCGATCCAGTGGTTGAGGCTGTCCTGTGCGCACCGGAGGCTGACCCGGGCTCGCATGCGCGAAGTGCTCGCGCACATCCTGGCCTACGTCGGCCGGATGCCCGCCCTGCGGTGAAGTCCCTGTAGGGGCGCGGACGTCGCACAACCGTCCTGCCGAGGTAGGTCAAGTACGGCTCTGCCCATTGCCATCAGCGGCGGACACCAACAGGCGCGGACAGCGGCGATCGACACCGAACCGCAGTGGACGACCAACCTAGGCCGGGAGCGAGTTCCGAGACGGACGATCCTCCAGGACCGACCTGATCAGGCTGAGGTCACAGGTTCAAGTCCTGCGGCCGGCCACGGGCCTTCAGCCCGACGGAGGAGGGCCTCTGGCTTGACTCGGTCATTGAGACTCCACCGACCTCGGAGCACGTCTTGCGCTCCCTATGGGCAACCGCCGGGTGCCGCGCCGGACCGTCGTCCCTCTCGTGTCGCAGAGGCGATCACGGCGGAGATGGCAGCGGTCACGACGAGGCTCCCCACCATGACCATCCCCACACCGACCATGAAGAGGCCGCTGGAGTCGTCCGACCAGTCGTAATAGGCGGCCACGGTCAGGCCGACCGTGGTGCCGAGCACAGCGCCTGCGATGTAGCGCCGGGATGCCGCCCAGTACACCGGCGCCAGCAGAGTCAGCACCAGCCCGATCACCTGCCAGGCCTCGTACGGGCCGGTCGTCGTACCGTCAGGTTGCACGTCACGGTGCTGGTCCCAGCCCAGCCAGGCAGCCCACACCGCCGACGCCACCACAGCCAGCACGAGGACCGCCAACATCTGGAGAACGAGTTTCGGTAGTTTTTGTCGCATGGCCCAAGCGTTCCCGCTCACCCCATCACCGACCAGAGCGCAAGTACTCACCTCGACCCGAGTACTTCAGCCACGATCGTGATCCACTCATGCTTGAGTTCAGTTGACCCTTCCAGGGCGAGTAGACGGGCCGACACATGCCACATATAGCCGCGGCGGTGCCTTCTGATGATCCCGGCATGATGTGGGTCCTGTCGGGCTTCGGCGCAGACGAATCACTGTGCAGCGAGCACCCGATCAGCAAGGAGCAGCTGGTCAAGGTGCGCGAGGTGGTCCCGCCTGCGCCCGACGACTCGTGGTACGTGCACAGCTATCGCGTACCGCATGGGGCATTGCACGCGATGGGCCAGATCCTGCAGTGCCAGCCGCTCGACCGCGACGTCGAGTACTTCGTCGATGGATACGCGGCAGGGTAAGTTCGCCGTTGCTGTGCCGGCCGCCGCCCTGGCACTGGGCACCGCTGCGGACAGCGGAGTCCTGATCGCGATGATCTCGGCCGGAGAAATCATCGCAGGGCTGGCTTTCGGAGCCCGCCCGTGGCGCTGGTCACCGGCCCGGCTGCTGCTTGCGGTCCTGGCAGGTTCGGCTGTGGCGGTCGGCGTGGCAGCGTGGACCGCGAGCAGTCTTGCGCTGCTGTTCCCCGCTCTGTTCCTGGTAGGTATGTGTGGTGGCCCGTCCGCGATCGCTTCCTCTTATGTGAGTGAGCGGGGGCTCAGTGCTGGTGTGAGTGAGCGGGGGCGCAGTGCTGGGCGTGCGGTTGCCCTTGTGCGGGGGTGGCGGGAGTGTGGGACATATGGCGAGTCGGTATCACGGCGATGCGTTGCTGGTCGCTGGGCATCTGCAGATCCCCGTTCAGGCCGAGCTGATGGCCGGGCCTGACGCTTGGCGCGGCAGTCTGCGCGGTGTCCCGACGAGCCGGATTTTTGACCTGCTCGACAGTGACGAGCTGCGGCTGTGTATGCCAAACGGCCAGGAGCGTCGAGTCCGCCAGGAGCCGGCCAGTCACGCTCACGAGAGTGAGTTCACGATCGTGCCGATCTCGGGCGAGGGCTGCCCGCCGTTCTAGGCGTTTTCCGGCCCCGTTCCCCTTGCTGGGGTGTCTGCCACTGGTGCTTGGCGCCGTCTGGCTTCCGGCCCTGTAATCGAACATGCGTCTGACGATTCTGTGTCGAGGCTGTAGCAACTCCGCCTCCTCGACCACGTCCGTGAGCAGGACCTGGCGCGCGCCCGCAGCTGGCGCCAGGCCGAGGTGCAGCGTCTGGCCGAGCTTGCCGCACGCCGGCCTTGCGAGGGCACAGCGCCTCGGGCAAGTCGTCCCTCGCGGTCGGTCCCCGTGACCCTTTTGGCCATGGTCTGGCCCTCGTCGGTCAGGGCTGCGCCGGATCGTGCTGCGCGAGCGGGACCGGCCCGGTGCGACGTTCAGGGGATTCTCAGAGGTTCCCGGGATTCGCCGGGTTCTCCGGGTGTGCCGCGACGGTTCGCGACAGGGCCGTCGGTGAACCGGACCCGGCCCTCGGGCGGGTCCGGTGGCCGTCACTGGCTGCTGAGGTACCTGCCGTACGCGAGCGCGCTCGACGGGGAGGGCAGGCCCAGCTTGGCGGGTGTGAAGGCGGAGGAGCCGTTGACGCTCGCCCGGGGCAGCAGCCACACGCCGCCCGAGCCGGCGTTCTCGCCCGGGGAGCCGACCGCCACGTCCGCCCTGCCGTCGTGGTCGTAGTCGCCGGTCGCGACGGCGGCACCGAAGGCGTCGGTGGCTTCCGCGACGCCGGGCACGCGCGGGGTGTCCTGCTGGAACCCGACGGAGTGGCCCTCGCCCCACGCGTCGACGAGGCCGGTCGGGCCGCCGAACAGGAGGGTCGCGGCGCCCGCGCCCGCGCGGGCGCCGATCGCCTCGCCGGGGGCGCCGGCGATCAGGTCGTCGCGGCCGTCGTTGTTGATGTCGGCGACGGCGAGGGCGGCGCCGAAGCGGTCACCGGCCTCCGCGACGCCCGCCACGCCGACCGTGTCCTGGTTGAGGGTCTGCTTGCGGAACCCGAAGCTGCCGGGTGTGGCGTTGCCGTAGTGGACGTGGATGCCGCCGCCCTTGGCGATCTCCTCGGGGCCGCACGGGTCGTCGATGTTCTCGTCGGCGATCTCCCGGCACTCGCCGAGGGCCAGGTCGTCGTGGCCGTCGCCGTCGAAGTCGCCCGCGGCGAGGGCAGAGACTCCGGCGTTGTCGGTGTTCCAGGTGTTGGCCATGGTCTGCTCGGTCGCGTCCCAGGCCCACAGGCGTACGTGCGACTGGGTGAACGGGGTGTTCGTCCAGTACCCGACGGCCAGGTCCGCCGTGCCGTCCTCGGTGAAGTCGCCGGTGGTGAGGATGGGGGCGCGGCCGCCCATCGGAGCGGTGAGGACGGTGGTGGAGATGCCGTCGGCGGTCCGCAGGACGACCTTGTCCTTGCCGCCGACCACGATGTCCCTGCTGCCGTCGCCGGTCAGGTCGGCCGCGGTGACCGCCAGTCCGAACGCCGCTGACGCCGACGGGCCGTTGGCGACCACGGAGCCCGGGCCCGGACCGCCCTTGGCGCCGCCCACCGCGGTGACCGAGCCGGCGTTCGTGCCGCGTCCTGTGACGTCCTCGCCGGGGGCGCCGGCGAGGAGTTCCGCGACGCCGTCGCCGTTCAGGTCCACCAGGGCCACGGAGCTGCCGAACCGGTCGCCCGCCTCGGGGGTGCCGGGGACCTCGGGGGTGGACTGGCTGACGCGGATGCTGCCGTGGGCGCCGATTCCCTTCGGGCCGCCCCAGACGATGTTGACGTAGCCGGCTCTCGCCTTGCCGCCGACCGCGCCGTCCGGTACTCCGACGGCGAGGTCCGCGTACCCGTCGGCGTTGAAGTCGCTGGCGGGCGGCGGGGGAGCGGCGGCCGTGGCCGGGAGGGTCAGCCCGGCGGTGGCCGCAGCGACGACGGTGGCTGCTGTGGCGTACGTCCGAATCCGTGTGCGCACGGGGGGCTCCAAGGGTGTCCGAGGTGTGCAGTTCACCTGTGGGACATCCGGAGGGCGCCGAGGGTTGTGCTGGTGAGGGACAGTACGCGCCCGGCACAGGTCGTGCTCGGCCCCGATGAGAAAGTGCCCCTATGTCGTGCGATGGATCGCCGCTACCTTGCGCGGAACCGTCCCCGGTCGGGACGACCGCGAAGGACGCCGCACTCCGGCAGGGCGTCGCGCGCCTCCCCGCCGCCCTGGGTACGGCCGACCACGCGGCCCTGCCGGCCTCGCTGCGGCGACGACCTCGGCGACCCTGACCAATGGTCACTGGTCTTTGAGGCCGAGCGGGACTCTGCTGCGTAATTCGTCACGCGGAGAGTCGGTAGCTGAGTCGTTCGAGCCTGCTGTGGCGGGTGCGGTCGAGTGGCCCGGTGGTCCAGTGG
>NZ_JBEXID010000137.1:0-11754 GCF_040608395.1 Streptomyces sp. NPDC005181 | reverse complement strand
GTCGTGGTCGGTGGATCGCTCGCCGCGGTTACTGCCGTCGATGCATTGCGGCAGAACGGCTATGTCGGGCCGATCACTCTCCTCGGGGACGAACCGCACCTTCCCTACATCCGGCCGCCGCTTTCCAAGAGCGTGTTGAAGGGTGACGAGCCGCCGGACAGCGTCGCACTGCCCGCCTTCTCGGACGATGTGACCGTGCGTCTGAATGTGCGAGCGGCGGGTCTCGACCTCGGTGCCCGCCGGGTCCTGCTCGCTGATGGTGCTCAGGTGCCGTTCGCGGGTTTGGTGGTCGCCACCGGTGCGCGGGCGCGAAGGCTTGCCGCGCCGAGCCAGCATGGCGAGGTCGTCCTGCGCACCGTTGATGATGCAATTGCTTTACGTGACAGCCTCGGCCAGCGACCTCGGGTACTGATCGTCGGTGCGGGTTTCCTCGGTCTGGAGATCGCATCGGTGTGCCGTGGGCTCGGTCTGGACGTGACCGTGGTCGATCGTGAGCCCCCGCTCGTCCGGCAGCTCGGTTCGTTCCTCGCGGAACTGATGACCGACGCTGCGCTCGACCACGGCGTGAAGCTGGTGATCTCACCAGGTGGGGTCCGGCTGCTCGGTGACCGCCGGATCACCGGTGTCCAGCTGGCCGACGGTGACCAGCTTTCCGCGGACCTCGTCGTCACCGCGGTCGGCTGTCAGCCGAACGTCGAGTGGCTGGAGCACTCCGGGATCACGACGGCCGGCGGAGTCCTTGTCGATGACCGATGCCGGGTCGCACCTGGGGTCGTGGCGGCCGGGGACGTCGTCGCGTTTCGGTCCGAGCCGGGTGGGGCACCTCGCCGTACCCCACAGTGGGCCAGCGCGATCGACCAGGCGCGGGCGGCCGCGGCGGCACTTGTCCACGGCGGTGCCGCCGCTCCCCATCGGCCCGCCCCGTACTTCTGGACCGAAGCCTTTGGCTTGAACATCAAGGTCTGCGGCCCGATACCGGCCGAGGGGAACCCGGTCGTCCTCGACGGGTCTACCGCCGATCGCAGTGCCCTTCTCCAATGGCGCCACGGCGATCAGCCCGTCGTGGCTGCGAGTGTGAACTACAAGATGTCGGTTGTGAAGCTCCGGAGGCTGGCCCAACGGCCCTCCGGACGGTGACCGGTTCTCGGCGTGCTGAGCGCCAGGCCGCCCGCGCTTTTCTGCCCCGTACCTGTCGAATCAAAGGTGATACCTCATGTCCATACGATCGGCCATGAAGACCAGCGACATTGACCTGTTCACCGACGACGCTCTGACCGACCCGTATCCGCTGTACCGAGACCTGCGCGACGCCGGCCCCATCGTCTACCTGACGCGGTACGACGTTCACGTGCTCGCCCGCTACGAGCAGGTGCGCGACGCGCTGGAGGACTGGGAGACATTCTCCTCGGCGGATGGTGTGGGCCTCAACGGCATCTTCAACCAGGCCTTGACGGGCACCATCATCGCGTCCGACCCGCCGCACCACGACGACCTGCGCAACGTGTTGAGCGGACGGCTTTCGCCCAGGGCGTTGCGTGAGCTCCGCGCGGATGTCGATCGCAAGGTCGAAGAGCACATCGAGGAACTCGTGGGGCGTGGCTCCTTCGACGCCGTCACCGACCTGGCGAGGGTGATCCCGATTTCGATCATCCTCGACCTGCTCGGGTTTCCGCACGAGGGCCGCGAAGGCCTGCTCGAATGGGGTGAGGAGACCTTCAACGCGGTCGGGCCGGAGAACCGGCGGATGCAGGATTCGCTCCCCAAGATGCAGGAGATGTTCGGCTGGCTGGAGAACACCTGCACCCGGGACCGCATGCTGCCCGGCGGGTTCGCGACGACCATCCACGAGGCTGCGGACCGCGGCGAGATCCCGTGCGAGGCCGTGGTGCCGCTCATGGCCGGGTACAGCATCCCGGCCCTCGACACCACGGTCAGTGCACTGGCCAGCGCGGTCAAGCTCTTCGCGGAGCATCCGGACCAGTGGGACGCCCTGCGCGCGAACCCGAGTCTGATTCCCAGTGCCTTCAACGAGGTACTGCGGCTGGAGTCGCCCGTGCAGCTCTTCACGCGGGTTACCCGGCGGGAATACCGCGCGGACGGGCTCACGTTGCCCGCGGGGAGCCGGGTCGTGGTGCTCTACGGCGCGGCAAACCGTGACGAGCGCCAGTACCCGGATCCGGACCGGTTCGACATCCGGCGCGGGGCTGTCGACCACCTTGCCTTCGGGTACGAGATCCACGGTTGCGCTGGGCAAGGACTTGCCCGTCTCGAGGGGCATGCCGCCCTGGCCGCACTGGCGAAGCGAGTCGAGCGGTTCGAGATCACGAGCGAGCCGACCCTCAAACTCAACAACAGCACCCGAGCGCTCGCTTCGCTGCCCGTCGCCGTCCGGACGGGCAGGGCAGCTGAGGCAATCGGTCGTGGCGGGGGCCTTCGGTGATCACGCGACGGGTGTGCGCCGAACGGACATCCGCTTGCGCGCCACGGTGATGTGGTCATGCCCCCTGTGTTCATAGATTGTTTCCGCGGGAAAAGCCCAATTCGGTCACGGATATTCCGATTAGCTTAGAAATCATCAGGAAAGGGGTGGTGATGGTAGGTCACGACGTTCCTGTTCTCATCGTCGGTGGCAGCCTCGTCGGGATGACGAGTGCAGTTCTCCTCGGAAAACAGGGAATTCCCTCACTGGTCGTCGAACGGCATCAGGGGACAGCGATCCACCCACGCGCCGCACTCATTCTCCAGCGCTCGATGGAGATCCTGCGAGGCGCCGGGATCGAAGACGTCATCCAAAGCCGATCGGTCGAACAGTTCGACCAGGACGCCGCCATCATGTCTGTGGAGACATTGGCCGGGAAGGAGATCGCCTGGCACCTGCCGACGCTTAACGAGGGGGTCAGGGACCTAAGCCCGTGTCTGCGGCTGTTCGCGACCCAGGTGGCCATCGAGCCAGTCCTCGCTGAGCGGGCCCGGGAGCTCGGCGCCGACATCCGATTCGGCACCGAACTCGTGACCTTCGAGGACCATGGCGACGGCCTGACAGCCGTCATCCGTCACCGTGACACCGGGAAGGTGTCGACGGTGCGCGCGCGGTACATGATCGCGGCCGACGGCGCGCACAGCACGATTCGCGACCGGCTGGGGATCGGCGTCAGCGGTCACGGTGTGCTCTCGAAGAGCATCACCATCTACTTCCGTGCAGACGTGGAGGCACTGCTGCGGAAACGCAACCTTGGCGTCATCATGGTCGTCAACGAGACACTGCAGGGCTTCTTCCGCATCGAGAAGCCCTACCGGTCGGGATTCCTGGCGGTACACGGCCTTGGTGACCCGCAAAACCCGAACAGTGACATCTGGACCGACCTGACCGACGACCGTTGTGTGGAACTCGTCCGGTCGGCTTTGGGCGATCCCGACATCGAGGTCCAGATCGACGACGTCATGCGTTGGCAGGCGACCGCGCAGGTGGCAGACAGCTTCCAGAGCGGCAACGTCTTTCTGGTCGGTGACTCGGCACACTCGATGCCGCCCTACGGTGGATACGGTGGGAACACCGGCATCCACGACGCGCACAACCTCGCGTGGAAGATCAAGGCTGCGCTCGACGGCCGGGCCGGAGCCGGCTTGCTGGCGACCTACGACGCCGAACGGCGGCCGGTAGCTCGATTTACCGTCGAGCAGGCGTACGGCCGATATGTCACCAGGGCCGCGCCGTTTCTCGCCGTGCACGGCATCGAGCCCCTCGTCAGCGACGCCGACATCGATCTGGGCTACCGGTACCGGATCGAGACGTCGGATGTCGGGCGCACCCCTGAGCCGGTACACGGCAGTCCGCGTGAGTCGGCTGGGGCACCCGGGACCCGAGCACCGCATCACGTGCTCATGCGCGACGGCCAGGAGATCTCGACGCATGACCTGTTCGGCCTGAATTTCGTGATGCTCGGGGCGCCCGAGGCGGACGCGTGGGCGACGGCGGCGAGGACTGCCGTGGAGACGGCCGAGGTGGCCATTGACGTTCACCGGATCGGATGTGTGGACGGTTTCGGCGACGTCGCCGGCGGGTTCTGTGCCGCGTACGGAATCAGCTCGACCGGAATGGTCCTCGTCCGCCCCGACGGGTTCGTGGCGTGGCGTGCGGTGAACGGCGACGCCGCATCGACCGAAGCCGTCATCGGCGCTCTCACCGCCGCGCTCGAGCCCGGCGTGGTCATCCAGCCACCCATCGGATCCGGAGCTCGCCGATGAGCGCACCGGTGTCCATCGTCCCGATTCCCTGCCGAAAGAATGAACCATCGCTTACATCGACGGCAGTCACCACGTGACCTAGTCCGTCGGAACGGCGCAGGAAGATGTGGACTTCCATGTGAAGACGCTCGGAATGCGCTTCATCAAGCGAACTGTCCTCTTGTTCCTACTCAGCAGCCAAGTGCGGCGTGCGGGGCCTGGCGATTGCCATGGCCAAGGAGCTTGGGTCGGAGTACATCCGCTGCAACAGCCTCCCCCCAGCGCCATCAATACCGAAATGACCGATGCGATGTCCTACCTGTCGGGCACGCCCAAAGAGAACTGCTGCAGCCGTTCCGCGACTCGTAACACCTCGGCCGCAACACCGAGATGACATGTCATCTACACCGATGACCGACCTACCGGAGGCGCCCCGATGACCACCACCCCCGCGACCGACCTGGCCAGGCTCACCGGCAACTACACCCTCGACCCCTCGCACACCCGCATCGGGTTCGTCGCCCGTCACGCGATGGTGACCAAGGTCCGCGGCGCATTCAACGAGTTCGAAGGCAGCGCGTACATCAACGGCGACAACCCCGCCGACTCGACCGCCACGGTGACCATCAAGGCCGCCAGCATCGACACCCGCAATGCCCAGCGCGACGAGCACCTGCGCAGCAACGACTTCCTGGCCATGGACCAGCACCCGGAGATCACCTTCGTCTCCACCGCCGTGCGCCAGAACGGCGAGAACACCTTCGACCTGACCGGCGACCTCACCATCAGGGGCGTTACCAAGCCGGTGACTGTCCCCTTCACGTACGAGGGCGCGGCGACCGACCCGTTCGGCAACGTGCGCGTCGGCTTCGAGGGCTCGGTGACGATCAACCGCAAGGACTACGGCGTGACCTGGAACGCGACGCTGGAGACCGGCGGGGTCCTGGTCAGCGACAAGATCGTGCTGGAGTTCGAGGTCTCGGCGATCAAGGGCAACTGACCGACCCCGCCGCGCTGCCGGCGCCACCCCATGACGCCGGCAGCGCGGCCACCGCCCACCGGACACCGGACACCCCAGCTTCTGCTTCCTCTCACTGCAAAGGGCCATGCGGTGGATCCTTCCGACCTGGATCCGCGCGTGGCCGTCGCGCGTCGTGGTTGCCAGTGACGTCACCAACGTGCGCAGGCCTGAGGGTGCTTCGGCCATCTAAAGGCCCGCTTCTCCAGATGGCTTCGAGGTGCTCGACGCGGGGCTGCGTCAGTTATCCCAGACCTTCGGCGCGCATTTGCGGCCACGCTCTCGCGCCGACCAGGCGCGGGCCCGGCCAGGCGCGGGCGCAGCTGGGGGAGTGGGGTATGGCCCGACCACTTACGCGGGCTCAGAGCCGACGCCGATCTGGGGTATGACGAGTACAGCCAGGAAGGAAACGTGACGCGACGACCGCGTCCTGCCGCGCAGCGTGATCTACTGTCAACGCCGCCTGAATCCTGACCATCGTGTTCCGGAACCCGCCCGGAACCACATGGTCAGTTTTCAGGCGGAGCCGACATCTACGACGCGGACCTGACGGACACCTTGCCGCAGACGATCGCAGTGTCCTCCGCCCTCAACGCCATGGCGCACTGCATGGAGGCATTCTGGGCGCCCGGAGCCAACCCGGTGACGTCGCTTGTGGCTGCCGAAGGCATCCCGGGTGCTGGCCGGCGGACTGCGGGATTCCGGTGTTGCCCGGCGGGAACAGCTGCTCTACGGCTCATACTCGGCTGGGTCGGCTTTCGCTGTGGCCGGCTCGGGATTGCACCACAAGATCTGCCACGCCTTGGGTGGCACGTTCGATCTGCCGCACGCCGGGACCCACACCGCCGTTCTTCCGCACGTCCTCGCGTTCAATGTCGAGGCAGCAGCCGAGGCCGGGGGGGGTGCCCCTATGCAGTTCGTCAAGGTGGCGGGTTAGCTTGCTGGTGATGTCGGCTGGAGAGGGGGATGCGGTGGGGGTGCCAGGCGGAGGGTCGAAAGCGCGCGCTGTTGAAGAGTGGCGGGACATTTATGACCTGCTGGATGCCGTTCGGCAGCGGCCGAACGCATGGGTGCGTAACGGCTCGTTGCAGGAACTGGCAGTGATGATGTTCGGCTACCACCTCGCTCTTCAGGTCCACGATGCCGATGAGGAGTTCGCGTTTCATCGTGGAAGTGGAGGGTTTTCCTCTTGGCTCAGCAGGACCCATGGATGGTCGATGGCGACTGGATGGGACGCTGCGATTGGGGAGAACCTTCCTGATGAACCTCCGCTTGACGCCTTCTTCCGGCTCGTGGACGAGTACCGAGACATCGCAGATCAGCCCGTCTCGTGAGCTCTCGCAGCATGGTGTTCGGTCAAGCTGTTCGGGCGGGTTGGGGTTCGTAGAAGGTGCCGTCGCGAAGCATCGCGAAGAGGACATCGGCTCGTCGTCTCGCGAGGCAGAGGAGGGCTTGGGTGTGGTGCTTGCCCTGGGCGATCTTCTTGTCGTAGTAGGCCCGGGAAGCCGGGTCGCCCAGGGCTGCGAAGGCGGAGAGGAAGAAGGCTCGTTTGAGCTGCTTGTTCCCCCGGCGGGAGGGCTGTTCGCCTCTGATCGAGGAGCCCGAGTGGCGGGTTGCCGGGGCGAGGCCGGCGTAGGCGGCGAGGTGGGCGGCGGAGGGGAACCTGCTGCCGTCGCCGACCTCGATGAGGATCCTGGCTCCGGTCCTGATGCCGATGCCCGGCATCGAGATCAGGACCTGGGAAAGAGGGTGGGCCTCCAGCAGTTCCTCGATCCGCCCGGCCAGGAGTTTGCGCTGGTCGAGCACGGCGGCGAGCGAGGTGGCCAGGCTCGGGACGATCAGGGCGGCCGCTTCGGTGCCGGGGACCACCACGGTCTGTTCGTCCAGCGCGGTGAAGATGTCCTCGACCAGCCGCTCGGCCATGCGTGGGGCCTTCGGCCGCAGCAGCGTGACCAGGCGGCGCCGGCCGGCCTTGCGTATGCGGGCTGGGGACCCGAACCGCTCCAGCAGGGCCAGGACGGCCGGGTGCTGCAGCCGCGGGCCCAGGACCCGTTCCAGCGACGGGTGGATCTGGGCCAGCAGTCCGTGGAGCCGGTTCGCGACCCGGGTGGCCTCGCCGGTCAGGTCGTCGTCGAAGCCGACGATCATCTCCAGCTCGGCGATCGTCTCGTCCTCGAGGTCTACCGAGCGCAGGGTGTGAGGCATCGCGCGGGCCGCATCCGCGATGATGAACGCGTCCCTCGCATCGGTCTTGGCCTCGCCAGGATAGAGGTCGGTGATCCGCCGCATCGTCAGGCCCGGGAGGTAGGCGACCGGGCAACCCATGTCTCGGGCGACCGCTAGCGGCAGGGCTCCGATCGAGGCTGGCTGGTCAACCACGACCAGCACCGTCCCGTGTTTGGCCTGCAACTTCGCGAACAACTCCCGGAGCTTCGGCTCGGTGTTGGGCAGGCGTTTGTCGAACGCCTTCTTTCCGGCCGGGGTGACGGCGGTGGCGTGGTGTTCGCCCTTGCCGACGTCCAGGCCGAGGAAGACGTCGATGTCGCCGGTCTCGATCACGTGCGTCCTTCGGTCGTGCTCCACCCGACCGTCCTCCGGCACCGATCGCCACATCCACATTACGAAGAGCCTCCCGACCTGCGAAAAGGCCGGTGGTCATGCCCCTAATCAGCGGTCTGTCAGTGCCTCCGGGACCGGTGACACCACCCCCCGGACCATGGCTAACAAGGGGGGGAAGTCATGCCGGGCCCGAAGGCCGGGAGCCCCATTGCGGGACCACCGAAAAGGTAATGGGGGGGGTCATCGCCCGTGCGCTCGGTTCCCATGACGCGGTAGGCAGGCTCCGTCAGCAGTACCGTGACGTGAGCGCCCTCCAGGATCTGCGGTCCCTGAGGCTCCGACCCGACCAGTTCGATGAGGCGATCGAGGTCGTCTCCAAGGCGCTACCCATCCCGAACCCGCACCGGGTGGGGAAACGTGCGGCGGCACAGATCCTGCGAGCCGCCTACTCGTGACGTCTGGTCGCTCGATCACGATTCATTCCGCTGACGCCGCCCGCCGAAACTCGGCCGGCGTCAGCCCGTATCTGTCCTTGAAGGCGCGTCCGAAATGCGATGCCGTTTTGAAGCCCCATCGCAAGCCTATGGCCGCGACCGACATCGCCTCAGGGGAGAGCTGGACGAGGTCGTGCTTGCACATCTCGAGCCGGCGCATCCAGATCCACGACGAGACCGTGATCCCGTTCTCCTGAAAAACGCTATGCAGGTGCCGGAGTGAAATGTACTGCGCGGATGCGATGGTGCTCGGTGCCAATTCAGGCTCGGCGAGATGGTCGTCGATGTATTCTTGGATCTGTCCGAGCAGAATCGTTCCGTCGTCTTCGTGATCCTCGCCGGGCACGTCAAGAAGTCCTTGGAACATTGTCGTGACCAGGTCGAGAGCGTTCCGTGCGGCGAGGTATCTGGTCCGGCTGGAGAGGTCCTCCATGACCTGGCTGAGTTTCATCAGGAACGCGCCGGTCGCGGGTGCGAGCCCGTCACGGGCTGCGATGCGGGCCGCGGTGAGCTGGTTGACCTGGGAGCGCGGGAGACGAATCAGCTGCTGGGGGAACTTGATACACACGTTCTGATAGTCGGCGCTGCTCACCACCGTCGCTGGGCGGGTGGCGTCGAATATGGTGATGTCACCTGGTTGGAGTACGGCCGTCCGCGTTCCCTGGTGAAACTCGCCCACGCCTGCCACCTGGAGGCACAGGACGTAGTCGAGGCGTTCGTCGCGCTCGATTTCGTCAGCGCCGCGGTGCGCCGTGTGCCGGTCGGTAAACATCTCGATGAATTCCACGTCGGCGATCTTCCGGTTACGGAGATGTCCCCGAAAGCGCCGCGGCTCATCAGATTCGACACTGAACGCGAGCAATGATTGCGCCAGCAAAGCGCGCCAGTTCGAGGTGCCCCGAGCGTTGTACTCGGGGTGCACCGAAGAGTGCGCCAAAGTCGAGGCGATATCATCCATCTGTCACCTTGTAGCCTGGGACCAGGAATCGGACGAAACTATTTGGTGCGACCATCAGAGCGAATTTGTGCGATCAGAGTGCGCGTGGTCGCCGGGTTTGTCAACACCCTCAGCTCGGTCAGCTCAGCACCAAGGGCAGCCTCGGCCCGCCATTTGTCGCTCCGGGTGCGCGGCGAAGCATCCCGACCGAGCTGCGGCAACACGGTCGCCGCCGACTTCGGCTTCGAACCCGCTCACGGTGGTGCAGGCGTGATGCGTGCTCGGATCTTGAGACGGGGGCGGGTGAACGGCGAAGGGCGCGGCCCGTCATGATCATGTGATTCCACTCGCAAGATCGTGAAGGCCGCGCCCGCATGACATCCTGCCCGACCCTGCCCACATCCCGTCAACTCGCCGAACAACTCGGCGTCGACGGCGACGAGTTGTGTACACCCGAGCAGCTTCCCTGGCTGTTGCAGGCGGTCCATACGGTGCCCGACCCGCGCGCTCCGCACCTGGTCACGCACCCCTTGCCGATGCTGCTCGGCCTGGTCGCCTGCGCCTTGCTGTGCGGGGTCCGCTCGGTGCGCGGCGTGATCCGCTGGGCCCATGGCCAGGGCACCGGCACCCTCGCCGCACTCGAAGTCCCCGACGGCGATCCCGGACGGCTGCCGGTGGCCACCACACTCACCCGCACTCTGGCCCGGCTCGACGCCGACGCATTCGATGCGGCCGTCGGCACGTTCGTGCAGGCCCACACCGCCGACCCGCTCGCCTCCGTCACCGGCGAAGCACCCGTGCTCCAGCTCGCGGCCGACGGCAAGACCGTGCGCGGCGCCCGCGACGCCGAGGGCCTGCAGCTGCACCTGCTGGGCGTCTACCAGGTCGACCCCGGCGTAATGCTCGCCCAGCGCGAGATGCGCCACAAGCCGCACAAGACCGTGCACTTCACCGCCGCCCTGGACCTGATCGACGACATCACCGGAGCGATCGTCACCGCCGACGCCCTGCACACGGCCGCCGGCCATGCCCACTACCTGCACCGACGTGGCGCCTTCGGCCTCTTCCCGGTCAAGGAGAACCGCTCCACCCTCTTCAACCAGCTCGACGCGCTCGACTGGGACGAGACCACCAACAAGCACATCACCACGGCCCGCACCGAAGAAACCAACAGCGGCCGCCACGAGACGCGCATCGTGCGCGTCCAGCCCCTTGAGGCCGACCAGGTCAACTTCCCCCACGCCACCCAGGCCCTGCTCATCGAGCGGTACACCACCGGACGCGGCGACGGGAAGACCCACGCCGTCGCCGAGCTCGGCGTCAGCACCACACCCGCCAAGAAGGCCGATGCGACGAAGCTGGCCCGCTGCGTGAGAGGTCAATGGGCCATCGAAGTCGATCACGGTTGCCAGATACAGGAACTCGCCGTCGCCCACCGGCAGGTAGGTGATGTCGCCGACGTACTTGGTGTTCGGCGCGCTCGTGGTGAAGTCGCGCCCAAGCAGGTCCGGCACGGGGGTGGCGGACGGTTCGGGCACAGTGGTGGCCTGGCGCTTGCGCAGCCGCAGTCCGGCGATGCCGTACTTGCGCATGACCCGTCCGACGCGCTTGTGGTTCACACGCTCACCGTCGTCGCGTAGCTCGGCGGTGATGCGGGGACGGCCGTAGGTGCCGTCCCACTCGGCGTGCACGGCCCGGATCCGCTCGGCGAGAGCGGCATCCGCCCGCTCGCGGGCGGCACGGGCCGCACGGCCGGCCCGCCATTTGTAGAAGCTGGAGCGGGCGACCTCCAGCACCTGGCACAACCGCTTCACGCCGAAGGCGCGGTGGTGGTCCTCAATGAACTGGCAGCGGTTCACCAGGTCATCTCTTGTGCGAAAAACTTCGTCGCCTTACGCAGGATGTCGCGCTCGGTGGCCAGTTTTTGGTTCTCCTTGCGCACCGCCGCCAGTTCCCGGCGCAGTGCCTCGTTCTCGGCCTGGAGCGCCTCGGCCGTCGGCGGGGAATCCACCGTGCTCTTCTCCCTGCTCGTGCTCGTCGTGCCGTCCCCGCCGTGGCGGGCCCGCTCGGCCCGCACCCAGTTGTGCAGCGTCTCCCGGCTGACCCTCAGATCCTTGCCGATGCCCTCGAAAGTGTGGCTCGGGTCCGACAGGTACAGCGCGACAGCGTCCGCCTTGAACTCGGGCGAACAGACCTTCATCACCATAAGAGATCCCTCCTCCCAGGCACCTGCCGGGGCCGGGCTCAGAGGTGTCCACCACTCAGGGACAGGTCCCCCCGACGCCGCACACACGTCTGCCCGAAACCCACGCCGGAAACGGGCAACGAAACGTCAGCACTCCCAAGCCCATCGACCTGACCGGCCGCGCTCCTTCATGGATGACGCGGTCATTGAGATCTACCGGTCGCTGTCCGGGCGGCCAGGGCCACGCCGTCTGGTCTGCACGCAGGGGACATGGGCGTGCGTGCAACGGCAATGCGACCCGTGAAACCGGCTGTTAGCTTCCAAATCAGTCCGGCAT
>NZ_JBEXID010000136.1:0-11961 GCF_040608395.1 Streptomyces sp. NPDC005181 | reverse complement strand
ACGCAATTTCTTCCGGAGTCACACGCATTCAACGACACATTGAACCCACAGGACACGCACCACCAACACTGACCTGACCAAGCCCTACTAGGGCCTGACCGGCAGATCAGGTTGCATGGAGTGACCTCGCCGCCTCGGTGCTGACGAGCGGGGTCTGGTGCGTGCAGATGCAAGGCGGAGGAGCGAGTCGACGCGGAGCGTCGGCGACCGACGACAGCGCCGGAGGGGGCCCCTGGTCCTTAAGACCTTGGGGGAGTGCCTGCCAGGGCACGCCGCGGCGGCAAGATCCGCCGGACAGGCCCTAGCGATTGCGGCCGTCAAGGGGGGTGTTGTTCTGCTCATCCATAATCGGCGCATGGATGTCGTGGGGATACTTGAGGCCGCCTCGCTGCTGGTGCCCGAAGGCGTTGCCATCGACAACGACATCACTGTTTCCGATGTCTGGGACTACCTCGCGCACGACGAGTGGGAAGTGGCGCTCGACCTGCTCCAGGAACTGGGTGACGGATGGACAGTGCCGACGGGCTTCTGGGAGCAGCTGGAACGCGCGGCGGTGATGCTGGGGCTCGAACGGAGCAGGGAGTGGTGCCGGTGGCGGGGTGTCGAGACGCGAGTGGGCGTCATCCGGGCTGATCTCGTACTCCTCCCTGCTGGTGAGACGTTCCGGCGTACTCCGATTCCCGGAGCTGGGGTGCTGCGGCCGATGTGGGACATCGGCCACCGGAGGGAGGACGGGGCATCCGACCTGGACATCGCCCGCGTGTGGGTCGAGTTCGCTCCCGACCTCGCGCCCGGCGCTCGGGCTCCAGTGCGCCTCCTGCCCCTGACGCCGGCGCGGTGGAGGCACCTCGCCCCGGGCGACCGGATCACGCTGTACGAGACCGCGGTGGCCGGCGGGACGGCGTCGATCTTGGAGGTGCACCCTCCAGAGGTGTAGGGAGAGTGGGCAGTTGGGTAGCGGGGCGCGCCTGTCGTTTGCCGGCCGCCTCGGTGGGCTGAGCGTCGCTGCAGGACCCGCGGTGGTTGTTCCACTGCGGTGACAGTGCCGCGTTCCTGGGGGCGGTGGGGGCGGCCGAGTTGGCCGCGTTCCCGGATGCGCTGGAGATGTTGCGCAGCAAGGCCGGCGTATGGGGTTGGCCTGCCGAGGCGGGCCAGGGCGAAGCAGTAGCCCTTGCCGGAGTAGCAGACCACGCTGTCCAGGAGCAGGCCGCCGATGCGTTCGCGGAAGGTGGTGCGGCGGCTGATGCCGATCAGCCATGCGGCGGTGAGGCGTACGCGCCACTCGAAGCCCAGGAGGGCTTCCAGCTCGGCGTCGGTGATCGTGGTGGCGTCGTCGACCAGATGGTGGGTGAAGCGTTTGGCGTGCCGCCACCCCGGGCGCAGGAAGCGTGAGCCGTTCAGTTCGAGGTAGCGCGCGTGCTCCGAGTCCTTCCTCGTCACATAGCGCTTGATGACGTGGCCGTAGCCGATCTCCTCGGGGTGCTGGAACGGCATGTGGTCACCTTTCGTGCGGTGGGAGGGCTCAGGGGTGGAGGTCGGTGCGGTCGATCCACGTGATGGCGACGAAGATGTTCTCGCCGACAGGTGCTTCGGAGGCTTCCAGCAGGGACCAAGCGCGTGCTTCTTCGACGAGTTCCCGCCAGGCCGATGTCCAGTCGAGCTCCCAGTCCAGGCCGGTTCCGGGGGTTCCGTACGTCCGCCCACCCTCCACCCGCCAGAACTGGGAGTAGAGGATCACCTGGTCGTGGTCGGCGAGGTCGTTGATGATCTCTTCGAAGTGAGCTGAGGGCCGGCCGGGGGCGTCAGCGTCCGTCATTACGTGCAGGCGGGCGGCGAGCGGAGGCACGACGAGGGTGCGGGCGCAGAGTTCGGTCAGGGCCCAGCGGATGCCAACGGGCTCGCTCCAGTCCGGTGGGGTCGCTCGTTCCAGGCAGGCGCGGTAGACGCGGCGCAGCGGCTCGACCGCGCCGTCGATCTCCAGGTTTGCCAGCGCCTCGGCCGCCCATTCCCCGACGGTGGGGTCGTCGTTGTCCAGCAGGGCGACCAGGGCGGGGCCGCAGCGTCGGTCCGCTACCTCTTCGAAGACCTCGATGGCGGTCAGCTGACCGAATCTGCCCAGGGTGGGCAGTCCGTCGGTGATCGTGAGGGTTGCGTCACGACCGATGCCGACCAGCTGCACGCGGGCGGCGTACGAGGCGTCGTCGTCACCGTCGAGCTGTTGGACGAGGGCCTCGATGGGGGACGTCATGATGCTGCCGGGTGGTCGCGGCGCCAGAAGGTGGGGAGCCACCAGAAGAGCACCGAGCGGTCATCGGGCCACGGGGCGCGGTCCTCGGCTTCCCAGTCCTCGAATGAGTCGCGCGTCAGGTCGATGGGGCGCCAGGCAGGGTCGAGCGGCTCGTCCTCGGCCGGAGGGCGGACGTACTGCCGACAGTGTTGGTCGCAGGCGCCGACGTCCTGGTAGTTGTGCTGGGCATCGATCAGGGAGACCTTGTTCGCTCCGCCGTCCATGGTCGGCCAGCGGAACTGGACCCCGTCGTCCTCCCAGAAGCAGACGGGGCAGATCTCGTAGGAGCCGGGCATGTCGTCGAGCACGCGGTGCCCGCAGCAGGGACAGGGGTAGCAGTCGCTCACCTGCGCAGTCTCGTTGCAGGTCCCGCCGGTGTGCCATGGATTTCTCTGCCTCGGCACCGGCCGGTCCGCAGAGAGTCCGCAGAACACCCGTAAGCGACCGTCGGGACCCAACGCGCGCTGTGTGCGGCTCCGTCACAGGTCAGGACCGGCCCGCAGACATTCCGCTTCAACGTCTGATCGGTTCTGTACAGGTCGGAAGGGGCCGGGCGCTGCTGAGCCCGGCCCTCTCCGCATCCCCGTGCCGACATGGTGCTGACGTCCGACTGCTTCGGGGCGGTCCCGTTAGTCCTCACCGGCACCGGCCCGACACGCCCATCCGTTCCGTCCGGCCGGTCAGGAAGGCGCGCCGGCCAGGACTTCCACCTTGCCGGTGTCGAGGGAGTAGTAGGCGCCGACCACGGCAAGGGCGCCCCTTCCCACGAGTGGGGCCAGGTCCTCGTTGGAGCGCAGGTCGGCCGCGGTCAGTTCGACCTGGGCGCGGGCCATGGTCTCGACCGGGTCGGTACCGCCTTCCCGGGCTGCCTGCTCGTATGCCGGCCGCAGAGCCTTGGCGATCGCCTCCAGGTTTCCCGGCAGTGGTTTGCCGTCGCGGATGGACTTGTACGCCGCCTCGATGGCGCCGCAACGCTGATGCCCAAGGACCACGATGAGCGGAGTGCCGCTCGTCATGGGCCCGTACTCCACGGAACCGGTGACCACCGGGCCGACCGCCTCCCCACCGGTGCGCATCACGTAGAGGTCACCCAGCCCGGTATCGAAGAGGAGCTCGGGCGGCACCCGGGAGTCGATGCACGAGAGGATCGACCCGAACGGCTCCTGCGCCTGGGCTACGAGCTCGCGCCGGTCCGGATCCCGGTCGGGATGTTCAAGGTCTCCGCTCACCCAGCGCTTGTTGCCGTCCATCAGCCTCGCGAATGCTGCGGCGGGCGTGGCCGGCCGGGCTTGTGGCGAGGCGCTGGTGGCCGACGGGGCGGCGCTCGTCGATGAGCACCCCGCAAGCGCGGCCGTGGCGACCACAAGTCCGCCGGCGAGCAGAGTCCTGCGATCCGGATGTCCCGTCCTGTCCATCGGTCGTTCCCCTCAGTCCGCTGAGACACGTCCCTACGTCTTGACCAGGGCGATTGTTCAGCGCGGCGTGGGAACCCGACGGCAGGCGCAAGCGGACGTGGGCTGCTTTGCCACCGACGGCCCACAGATCAGGCCCGGGCGGCTGCTTGAACGCGGTGAGGCCCGAGGCGGGCCTGATGGGCACGGCTGTGGCGGATGAGTGAGGCCTTCCGGCCAGGTGCCGGCGACCAGGGGCCGGCGCGCTCCATGACATCGGCGACGAGCCCGGGCTTTCGTGCAGTGCCCTGCCCGTGGACAATCGCGGCCATGAGCGAAGAGTCGATACGGAACTGCCTGGCCTCGGTCGAGAGCCGGCTGGCGGCCGACGGGTGCGGGCCGCGGTGGGAGGACTGGGCGGGCGCGCCTGTCCTGGTCGGCCGGAGGGCCGACTTCCGGATGCGGTGGGCAGCCACCAACCTGCATCTGTTCACCGTGGCCGCCGCCGTACCCGAGATCACCGTGCCGGTCATCGACACGTTCACCACGCAGGTGCTCACGTACGCCAAGAAGAACAAGGGCGGGCTGCCCGTCGGCATGCAGACCGGTGTCGCCTGCTTCCCCGTGCTGGTCAGCGACCGGATCGACCCGGCCGCGATGGCCTGGGCGGAAGAGAAGCAGCGCAATCGGTTCGCCTGTTTCGCCCGACCGGTCGTCATCGACAGTGCCCGGGGATACGTGGGGATGTACCGGGGGAAGCCTGCCATCGGGCGCGCCTATGCCGGGCACCTCATAGAGAAGGGTGCCCGCTACTTCCAGCCACAGGCCTGAGTCGAGGAGAACGGTATGTCGTATCCGGAGCCGATCTACGCGGACGGCAAGGGGGAGATCAGCGCCACGTACCGGCCGGCGGGCACGGCCCCGAATCTGCAGTCGCGCACCGGCAGTGCCACCCACTATCTGGCGACCACCGAGACCACGCACGGCGAGTTCGGGCTGTACCGGATGGACATGGCGCCCAGAGCCGGCGGCCCGGCCACGCACTTCCACCGGTCGATCTCGGAGTCGTTCTTCATCCTCGACGGGACGGTGCGGATCTACAACGGCGAGCGGTGGGTGGACGCCACGCAGGGCGACTTCGTGTACGTACCGCAGGGTGGGCTGCACGCCTTCCGGAACGACTCCGACGCACCGGCGTCGATGCTGCTGCTGTTCACGCCGGGCGCGCCCCGCGAGGAGTACTTCGAGAAGGTCGCTCAGGCCGCCGAGTGGTCGCACGAGGAGCGGACCGAGTTCTTCATCAAGCACGACACGTACTGGACGGACTGACCGGCATGAAGGGTCACCTGCATGCCGGTCGTGGCGTGCAGGTGCCCGCATGCGAGGTCAGGGCGCCAGGCCCGTCTTGAGGCCCGCGCCGCACAGCGGTACGACGACGCTGCGGTCCGTCCAGTCGCCGACCGCCGCCCAGCAGGCGACACCGGTCGTCTCGACGTAGAAGCCGCGGGCCGCCAGATCCAGCTGCGCCTTGCGGATCTGATCCTCCGTCACCGTGAGGAAGGTGCCGCCGGACTCCCGTACCGCCGCCAGGATCTGGCGTGCGCGCGGCGGGCGGGGGATGGCGATGCCTTCGGCGAGTGTGGGGGCTGCCGCACGGCCGGGACCGTCGAGCAGGTCGTCCGTGCCCGCGTGGAAGGCGGCGGCCAACGGTGACACGGCCTCGGCCTGTACGGCGACCAGCGCCGGCCGTTCGTCGATCAGGCCCTGGGCGTGGAGTTCCGCGGTGGCCAGGGCCGCGCCGAGGAGCAGCGTGCCGTTGCCGACCGGTACGGCGATGGCGTCGGGGAGCCGGCCGCCGAGGTCTTCCCACATCTCGTAGACGTATGTCTTCGTGCCGTGCAGGAAGTACGGGTTGAAGACGTGCGAGGCGTAGAAGGTTCCGGGGGAGTCGGCGGCGGCCCGGGCGGCGAGTGCGGTGGCCTCGCGGTCGCCGGGGACGATCTCCAGATGCGCGCCGTGGGCCCGGATCTGCTCGGTCTTCTTCGGGGAGGTGCCCTCGGGGACGTACACCGTGCAGGGCAGCCCGGCCCGTGCACAGTAAGCGGCGACGGCTGTTCCCGCGTTGCCGCTGCTGTCCGCGACGACGCGCTCGGGGGAGAGACGGCGGGCCAGTTCGGCGAGCATGACGGCGCCGCGGTCCTTGAAGGAGAGCGTCGGCATCAGGAAGTCGAGTTTGGCGGAGACCGTGCCGGTGAGCGGCACGAGCGGCGTGCGGCCCTCGCCGAGGCTGGTGGCCGGCGAGGAGAGGGGCAACGCCTCCTCGTAACGCCACAATGAATTGACGCGTCCCGACAGGGAGTTGAACGAGAGTCGTCCGGCGGGTTCGAAGTCGAGGTCCCAGGGGCCGCGGCAGACCGGGCAACACCAGGTCAGGGCGGTGGTGTCGGCGCGGGTGCCGTCCTGCGGGCAGAGATAGGTGGCCATGCCCGCCAGCATGTCAGGCGTGTGCCGGGCGCATGGCGAAGGTATGGCGCACCCCACGGGGCCCTTGTGGGATTCCTATGGATCGGTCAATCTTTCGCTGTCGGCGGGGTGATGGGCAGCGCGGAGCCCAAGGCCATGGATTGTCATGGCCATGATCTTCGCCCTGCTCTCCGTTCTGTCTCCGTTCTCAGTCCCTGCCTCTGCATCCTGTGCAACCCCCATCAGCGCACCGCAATCGAGGAGGACCCCTCACATGTCAGTGATGCGTCACACCCCCCACGCGCGGCGAAGATTTGCCGCGGCGAGCGTCATAGCCGGCGCCGCCCTCGTGCTCTCCGCCGCCGCGACGTTCCCCGCCACTGCGGCCGGGGCGGCCGCAGAAGGCCGGATCGAGAACGCCGGCGCCCCGGGCACCATCAGCGGCAGCTACATCGTCACGCTCGACGAATCGGCGGCCGAAGCGGGCTCCGCACAGGGCAAGGCCCTGGCCGAGGAGTACGGCGCCAAGATCAAGAAGACCTACCGCGCGGCACTCAACGGCTACGCGGTCGAGCTCTCCGCCGACCAGGCGAAGAAGTTCGCCGCGGACCCGGCCGTCACGTCGGTCGTGCAGAACCGGACCTTCACGGTCTCCGGCACCCAGCCCTCGCCGCCCTCGTGGGGACTGGACCGGATCGACCAGAAGACGCTTCCGCTGAACCAGAGTTACACCTACCCCGAGAAGGCCGGCGAGGGTGTCACCGCGTACATCATCGACACCGGCGTCCGGATCACCCACAGCGACTTCGGCGGCCGGGCCTCGTACGGCTACGACGCGATCGACAACGACAACACCGCACAGGACGGCTACGGCCACGGCACCCACGTGGCGGGCACCGTGGCAGGTTCCTCGTACGGCGTCGCCAAGAAGGCGAAGATCGTCGCCGTCCGGGTCCTCGACAACAGCGGCTCCGGCACGACCGCGCAGGTTGTCGCGGGCATCGACTGGGTGACGGCGCATGCCGTCAAGCCTGCCGTCGCCAATATGAGCCTCGGCGGCGGGGCGGACTCCGTGCTCGACGCCGCGGTGCGCAACTCCATCGCGTCCGGAATCACCTACGCCGTGGCCGCGGGCAACGAGTCGACCAACGCCTCCACCAAGTCACCGGCACGTGTCACCGAGGCGATCACCGTCGGCTCCACGACCAGCACCGACGCCCGCTCCGGCTTCTCCAACTACGGCAGCGTGCTGGACATCTTCGCCCCGGGCTCGTCGATCACCTCGGCCTGGAACACCAGCGACAGCGCCACCAGCACGATCTCCGGTACGTCGATGGCGACCCCGCACGTCGCCGGCGCCGCGGCCCTCTATCTGGCCGACCACGCGAGCGACACCCCCGCGCAGGTCTCCGCCGGACTGGTCGCCGCGGCCAGTACCGGAGTCGTGACCAGCCCGGGCACGGGTTCGCCGAACCGGCTGCTGAACGTCGGCACCGGCACCACGACTCCGCCGGGACCGAAGTTCGAGAACACGACGAGTTACACCATCAGCGACAACTCCACCGTCGAGTCGCCGGTCACCGTCACCGGGGTCACCGGCAACGCACCGGCGGCGCTGAGCGTGCCCGTCAACATCACGCACACCTACATCGGCGACCTGAAGATCGACCTGGTCGCGCCCGACGGTTCGGTCTACAACCTGAAGGCGTACGGAACGGGCGGCAGCAGCGACAATGTGATCACCACCTACACGGTGAACGCCTCGTCGGAGGTGGCGAACGGCACCTGGAAGCTGCGGGTCAGCGACAACGCGGCGGCCGACACAGGGAGAATCAACTCCTGGGCCCTGCAGTTCTGATGCTGTGTCCGTAGGGCATTCGTGAGTTGCTGAACGTGTGGGGGCGACCGCATCGGCGGCCGCCCCCACACCCTCGCTGTCCGGAAGTGCCCGGGGGCCTCGCGGGTACGGGTACCCCTAGCGCCGGCTGAGGCCCTGGTCGACGGCGGTCATCAGCTCGCCGTCGTCCGTGTCCCCGTCCAGCGACCAGAACATCGCGCCGCCCAGACCGTGCTGACGGATGTACGACGTCTTGGTGCGCAGGACCTGCGGGTCGTCGTACGTCCACAAGGTGGTGCCGTCGAACAGCCACGCGTGGCCGTTCCTGACATCCCGGTGGATTGTGTACGTACCGGATTCGGCCAGCTTCTTGAGGGCCTTGTAGTCCTCGTAACCCGCCGCCCAGGTGGCGGGTGCGGGAGCCGTGGCGGGCCGGCCGAGACCGTCGCCGCCGCCCGTCACGCCGGTCCACCCCTGACCGTAGAACGGCATGCCCATCACCAGCTTGCGGGCGGGGGCGCCGCGCCCGATCCATTCGCGGACGGTCTGGTCGACGCTGAAGTCGCCCTTCGCATACAGCGCGGACTGCTGCGCCGTGGTCGTCTCGCCGGAGACATGGAAGTCGTAACCCTGCAGGTTCACGAAGTCGAAGTCCCGCATGATGCGGCGGACGTCGAAGCCTGCGTCGATCTTGGCCGGGGCGGTGGGGACGAACGCCGACAGCTCGTAGTGCTTGGGCCTGCTGCTGTGCCCGTGCCCCTTGCCCGCCTTGGCGGTGCTCTTCGCATAGGCGTCGAGCTGGGTACGGAACTCGTGCACCAGCGCGGTGAAGTTCCGCTTGTCCTCGGGGCGGTAGACCGTGTCCGTGTCGCCGGCGGAGCCGGGCCACTCCCAGTCGATGTCCACGCCGTCGAAGAGACCGGCTGCCGCGCCGTCGCCGCCGCGCGCCCCGTCGACCGGCAGATTGCCCTTGACGTACAGGTCGATGCAGGAGGAGACGAAGGCCTTGCGGGAAGCGGCGGTGCGGGCCGCGTCCGAGAAGTGGGTGGACCAGCTCCAGCCACCCAGGGAGATCATCACCTTCAGGCCGGGGTGCTTGGCCTTCAGCTCGCGCAACTGGTTGAAATTTCCCGCGAGAGCCTGGGTGTCGGTGTCCGCGGCGCCGTCCACCGACCCTGCGGCGTCCAGCGGACGGACGTAGTCCGCCCAGGCGTCGGCCTCGCCCGGCACATTGCCGGTGAAGCACGTGCCGTCGGCGCTCACGTTGCCGAAGGCGTAGTTGATGTGGGTGAGCTTGGCCGCGGCGCCGCTCGTGTCCAGGTCCTTGACCTGGAAATCGCGTCCGTAGACGCCCCATTGGGTGAAGTAGCCGACGCGCTTGTAGTCGGCGGAGCCGGAGGTGCGGGCGGGGGAGGTGGAGCCTCCGGAGGCGGAGGCGGCGGGGGCGATCCCGGCCACCAGTGAGAGGGCGCAGGCAGCAATGGCCATTCTGGACAGGGTTCTTCGACGCATGGGGCCCGTTCCTGTGGGTGCGCTGAGAGGTGCGAGAGCCGTGCTGTGTGGTGAGGAAACTATTGGTCTGGACCAAAAGGGGTCAAGGGGTTGGCGGTGATCGAGCCCGATCGAGAGGTTCCGCGGCGCCGTACCGGGCCGAGCGTGGCCGAGATTCCTGTGGCGACTGGGGCCTGGATATGCGCAGGGCAATGCCAACAGTCATCACTTCGGGTGAAACTTTGGCCTGTGCTTGCGGTCCACAACCGACGGTTGCCAGGCTGTTGCAGACTGTCAACCTGTTGGGAGTGGCCTGTGACATTCGGTGAGCAGCCCGCCTATCTGCGCGTTGCGAGCGATCTGCGGGAGAAGATCGTCAATGGTTCGCTGCCGCCGCATACGCGCCTGCCGTCGCAGGCCCGTATCCGCGAGGAGTACGGGGTCTCGGACACCGTCGCGCTGGAGGCGCGCAAGGTGCTGATGGCGGAAGGTCTGGTCGAGGGACGCTCCGGCTCCGGTACGTATGTGCGCGCACGCCCGGTCCCGCGCCGCATCGCCCGCTCCGGCTACCGGCCGGACGCGGGAGCCAGTCCGTTCCGCCAGGAGCAGACGGCGGAAGGGGTGCGGGGAACCTGGGAGTCCCGCAGCGAACAGGAGGAGGTGAGCCCGGAGATCGCCGACCGCCTCGGTATCGAGCCGGGGGACCGAGTGATGCGTACGAGATACATCTTCCGGGAAGCGGGGGAGCCGATGATGCTCTCCACCTCCTGGGAACCCCTCGCGATCACGGGACGCACCCCGGTGATGCTGCCGGAGGAAGGCCCGTTGGGCGGCTGCGGGGTGGTCGAGCGGATGGCCGCGATCGATGTCGTCGTGGACAACGTGGTCGAGCAGGTCGGCGCGCGCCCGGGGCTGGCGGAGGAGCTCCTGGCGCTCGGTGGCGTGCCGGGCCATGTGGTGATGGTGATCGGGCGTACGTACTACGCATCGGGGCGGCCGGTCGAGACGGCGGACGTGGTGGTGCCCGCCGACCGCTACCGGATCACCTACCACCTTCCCGTCAGGTGACCGGTGTGCCGAGCCCCTGCCGGGTCACCGGTACGCCGAGTCCCTGCCGGGTCGCCGGTGTGCCGAGCCCCTGCCGGGTCACCGGTACGCCGAGTCCCTGCCGGGCGAGGGGTGCGACGAGTTCCTGTCGCGTGTCCGACACTCGGACGGTCTGTCCGGCGCCCGTGATGACGAGTTAACGCCCGCTCAGTTCTCGTAACCGAAGGGCAATCACTGGCTGTAACGGCTTGTCATGTCCCACTCTTACCTTCCCGTTCGTACCCGCACACCGGACTGACGAACGGGAAGTCACCGATGACGGACACTGCCGGCCCTGCGACGACGACCGAGGCCCCGGAGGCGAAGCCCGCCGGGGTCCCGGAAGCAGCGGAAACCCAGGCCGCCACGCCACCGCCCCCCAGGCGCAGTTACGCGAGGCTCGCCGCCGACGAGAGCCGCGAGGACTACTCACTCCGCTACGCGCCGCACTCCTTCCGGCGCTGGTCGCCCTCGATGGTCGCAGGCACCGCGCTCGGTGGCATCGCCTATCTCGCCGACTTCGCGATCGGCGCCTCGATCGTCTTCACCTACGGCTTCACCAGCGGGTTCGCCTCGATCCTGACCGCCGCGACGATCATCTTCCTCACCGGCATACCGATCGCCCGGGCCTGTGCGAAGTACGGCCTGGACATGGACCTGGTCACGCGCGGCGCCGGTTTCGGCTACTTCGGCTCGACGCTGACCTCGCTGATCTACGCGTCCTTCACCTTCATCTTCTTCGCCCTCGAAGGCTCGATCATGGCGCAGGCCATGCACCAGGCCGTCGGGCTGCCGGTCGAGCTCGGCTATCTGCTGACCACGCTGATCGTCATCCCCATCGTCTTCCGTGGCATGGGGGCGCTCGCCAAGGTGCAGGCGTGGACCCAGCCGATCTGGATCGTCGGCATGGTCCTGCCGTTCGTCGTGCTCGCCTTCGAAGCCCCCGACGCCTGGGGCGCATTCGGCTCCTTCGGCGGTACGGAGGGTGCGGGTTCCGGCTTCTCCTGGATCGGTTTCGGGCTCGGTACGGGCGTCGCCCTCTCGCTCATCGCGCAGATCGGTGAGCAGGCTGACTATCTGCGCTTCATGCCCGCGAAGACCGAAGCCAACAAGCGGCGCTGGAACCTTGCGGTGCTCGCCGCCGGGCCCGGCTGGGTCGTCATCGGGGCGGCAAAGCAGCTTGGCGGTGCGCTGCTGGCGTTCGTGGCCCTGGAGGCGGTCGGCGCGACGCACGCACTGGAGCCGATCGCACCGCAGATCGAGGCGCTGAAGCCGTGGCTCGGCTCGTTCGCCCTGCCGGCCGCCGCTCTGTCACGGCAGCTGTAGATGCGGTCGTGTGACGCGTCGGTGCTGGCCAGCTGGGTGATGGGGCGCCTGCGGGCATGAGTACGGCCACCGTGATCATG
>NZ_JBEXID010000135.1:0-12028 GCF_040608395.1 Streptomyces sp. NPDC005181 | reverse complement strand
GCTACCTCACGCCCCACGAGACACGCCTGCGCTACCAACAAGACCAGACCCTCGCGGCGTAACACGGACGTGTCCAAGATCACGGGGAAGCTTCAGCCTGCTTGCTGTGGCGGCCTTGTGCGCCGCGTGCCTGGGGGCCGTCTTCGGTTGCGGCAGCGAGAAGGATGTCGGCGGCCGCGCGGAGGTGGCGACGGACCGTGCCCGGCAGGTTGCCGCAGCCTGGGACGGTTCAACCGCAGCTGCCGCGTGGCGTGCTGGCTACTACCCCATGGGAGAGACGGTGCAGCTGCCGCGGGGCGGCCTGCGCAGCCAGGCCGATAAGCAGGCCTACGAAGACCAAAGTTTTGTTCTGCGAGGCAAGTTGCCCGGCACTTGGCCGAAGGACGGCCGGGTGACTTGGGCCGGGGGTGGATCGGTCACACGGCCGCTGGCGGGGGCAGATGAGTCGTACAAGACCCTGGCTGGTGCCCCCGTCAACGGAAAACCAGACCTGATTGTGACCGGGGCGAAGCTGGGCGAGATGAGCGTGGCCACCAGCCGCGGGCCGGCGACGGTCCCAGCCTGGCTCTTCACCCTGGACGGCTATGCCTTCCCCCTCAAGCGGGCCGCTGCCATCCCGTCGAAACTCCCCCGGCCGCCGATCAGGCCAGCCCGTGACATCCCCGGTTATCCGATCAACCGGCTGGTCCGGATTGCCGCAGACGGGCGATCGGTGACCGTGGTTGCCCTTCATGGTGTCTGCGACGACGGCCCCGTGGTGGATGTGCTGGAAACAAGCGGCAGCGTAGTGCTGTCGGCCTCTGTCAAGTACCGGAGAGACGGCGGCGACTGCACCAAGCAGGCGAGGATGCAGCAGGTGACGGTGAAGCTGGAACGACCCGTGGGCGACCGCGTTCTGCTCGACGCGCACACTGGCCAGCCGGTAGCTGCACCTGGACATCGACTTCACCACGTGGCTACGTACGCGAGAAGCAGCAGCGAATGGCGCTCAGTTTGAGCAGCAGTGGACGATCTCTGTGCCCCGGGCGGTGACGGGCGGGCGGGCACGGCCGGTGTGTTGAAGGATCAGGGCGGCGGGAGGGCCCGGGCGGCCGGTGGAGCCGACGACGACGGCGTCCGAGGTCTCGGTGTGGCGCAGTTCGGACCTTACTGCACCAGTTATCGATCTTAAGCATGGTCCTCTGGCCCTGACCACGAGCGAGAGATGCGGCCGTCAACTTGCCCTTGGCCAGGGCGAAATATCCCTTGTGGTTCACCTATGCGGCCTCGGTTGCACGGCTCGCGACCCAAAATCGGTAGGCCGCCCAGCCAGCACCGAGCGCGGCGGCTGTCCAGACGATGACCTCGGCAAGAATGATGGCCGGGGTCACGGTGAAGTGCGGCCGGGGCGGTAGCACGACCATCTGCGCGGCAGCACCCACCGGAACCGTCAGCGCCGCAAGGAAGCCGATCACTCCAGGCCGCCTGATGGCTGCACCCACCACACCCAAGCCCAGCCCGAGCGGCAGACCCACCACCCACCACCAGACCATATCCGTGCCGGCCCCCCAGACGAAGGCGTCCGTGACGTAGTACGCCCCCGTGGCAGCGAACAGTGTCAGGGCCCCGACCAGCGCGCCTCGGGCCCATGTCCCGGCCAACCAGCCCACCACCACCGCCAGCGCGGCCCAGGACCAGCCTGCGTCCATCAGCAGGCTGAGCACCTTGGCAGCCTTGCCCCAGACGGTGCCGACGAGAGGCATGCCCAGCTCCCCATACGGCGACGAAAGCGCGTTGATGAGCGAGGTACCCGCCCCAAATCCCACCCCAGCAGCGAGACCCCCCAGCGTGATCTTCATATTGGGAGAATATCCAGCGCGTTCAGCTCACGAGGTGAACGAGGGCATTCCGAGGCCGCACAGCACGACGCGTGCACCCGTGGTCCGCGGTGGCCATCGCACGACGCTTGTGGCCATGCCCGCCTGGTCCAACGGCCAAATCCTCGTCCCGGTGGAAACCTGGGTCATCATGATGGCCACCTCTAGGGTCCACGACTTCATTAGCAATGAAGGCGGTTCGTTAGCAGTGGATTAGCAAATCCGCGATTCAGTTGACACTGACTACGTTCAGTAGTGGTCTCTATCGGGCCGCTTCCGATCTTCTCTGCGTGGGTGCCGCGCGTTCTCCGTACCGTCCCAGCATGGCAGTACGGAGCACGGGCAGCACTCCTCCGACAGGCAAGGTTCCTACGGCGTCGATCCGGTACGAGGACGCGCCGGTACGTGAAGTGCCGGTACGGCAACTGCGGGTGGCGGACTTTATGGGGTCCAAGCCCTGGCGGGATGTTCGGTCGGTACACGGGATGACCCACCACTCGGGTAAGTACTCGTCCGCGACAACGGGCGGGCATGTGGTCTATGAGAGCCGTCTGGAACTGGCCCGGCTGCTGTTGGCGGACTTCGACTCCGCGGTGCAGGGGATCTTCGCCCAGCCGTGCCGACTGGCGGCTCGGGTCGGTGACCGGGTTCGGCACCACGTTCCTGACTTTCTGCTGGTCATGTGCTCGGGGACGGTGCGGGTGGTCAACGTCAAGCCTGCGGGCCGTCTGCAGGATCCGAAGATCGTGGAAGCCCTGGCATGGCCGGGTGAGCTGTTTCGGCAACACGGCTGGGAGTACGAGATCTGGTCCGGGGCAGACCGGGTGCTGCTGGAGAACGTGCGGTTCCTGGCCGGCTATCGGCGCCGCGGTGTGGTGCCCGAGGCCGAGGTGGAGCAAGCGTGGCAACAAGTCGTGGACGGCGATGGACTGGGCCTGGCCGAGCGTCGGCTGGCGGGTGATCGGCCGCCGGAGGAGGCGAGGCCGCCGCTGATGGCGCTGTTGTGGTCTGGACGGCTAAGGACGGATCTGTCGCGTCCGTTGTCGGGTGAGTCGGTGCTGCGGAGGTGCTCGTGACCGCCTGGACGACGTCCCTGCGGCCAGGGCTGCCGATCAGTTTCGACGGCGAGCAGTTCACGGTCGCCGAGATCGAGGGACGCCTGATTCTTCTCCAGCCGACAGCCGCGGTTGTCGGCATGCCGAAGTGGCGGCAGGTCGACATCTCCGTGCTGCTGGCGCATCCCACCACTAAGATCCTGGTTCCGGTGCCACCGGACGAGGAGCCGGCAGCTGCGGCCGTCCTGAGCAGCCTCGACGATGACGGGGATGACGAACTGACGCGGAAGTTCCGTCATGTTCAGGAGGTCCTGACGGGCTACCAGCTCGGCGATGAGGTACTGGCTCTCCCGGGGGAGCCACGGCCGGACTACGCGCCTGGAACACCGCGGATGCACCGGTATGCGGCCAAGGCCGCGGAGCTCGGGGTTGCCGAGAGCACGATCCGGAACTGGGTACGGCAGGTGAGGCACTCGGGTCCGGCCGGGCTGGTCCATGAGCGCCCGAAGACAAGTGTCCTGGACCGGGCCGACCCTCGTTGGCTCGAGATGGCCCGCGCGGTGTTGAAGGGGCATGAGAGGTCGTCCCGGCCGGTGCGGAATCTGATCCTCATCGAGATCGAGGAGCGTCTGACCAAGGAATGCGGGAGGGACACGGTCCCGATTCCGGCCCGCACGACGGGTTATGAGCTGTTGCGGGTGCTGTCCAAGGGCACGAATGCCTTCGAGGGCAGCACGAAGGGCAAGCGGTCGATCGCGGATGCCCCGAAGGGGACATACGGCCGGCTGCGGGCGACGCGGCCGGGCGAGTATGTGGTGCGGGACACCAACTGCCTGGACGTCTTCGCCATGGAACCGGTGACCTGCCAGTGGGTGCGGTGCGAACTCACTGTCGCGATGGACCTCTACAGCAAGGTGATCACCGGGCTCCGCCTCACCCCGGTGTCGACGACGTCGACGGACGTGGCTGGGGTGTTGTTCGAGACGGTCCGTCCGCGAGAGGTTCCGAATGACGGGGGTGAGCCGCTTCCGTACTGCGGGGTGCCCTCCACCGTGGTGGTCGACGCGGACAAGCTGGTCGACCGGGACGGCCAGCCCCTGCTGCCCACGGTCGCGGCCGAGACGATCATCTTCGACCACGGCAAGGTCTATCTGTCGAACCACATCCAGAGCGTCTGCGCGAAGCTGGACATCTCACTGCAGCCGGCCCGGCCGAAAACGCCGACCGACAAGCCGATCGAGCGGTGGTTTCGCACCCTCAACCAGGGGCTGCTGGCCGCGCTGCCCGGCTACAAAGGCTCGGACGTGCACAGCCGCGGCGAGAAGGTCGAGGAGGAGGCGTTCTTCTTCATCGACGAACTCGAAGCGATCATCCGTGAGTGGATCACGCGGATCTATCACAGGCGGCGCCACCGCGGTCTGTGCGTCCCGGAGGTGCCAGGGCTACAGCTCAGTCCGCTGGACATGTTCGAGCACGGCGTCACCCGCGCGGGTCTGCTGCGGATCCCGGCCCGTCCGAACCTGGCCCTGGAGTTCCTGGAGGAAGAACGCGTCCCCATCCACCACTACGGGGTCGAGATCGAGGGGCTGCGCTACAACGGAGACGCACTGAACGACTACCGCAATCAGCGCAGTCCCTATCGCGGGGTGGAAGCGGGCAAGTGGCCGATTGCGGTGGACCGCGGCAATATCACCAAGGTGTACTTCCAGGACCCCAAGCGGCGGACGTGGCACACGCTCGACTGGGAGCACGCGCCCGCGCTGGGCGGGCCGGTCAGCCGGGAGGCGTTGGTCTACGCTCGCCGGCTCGCCAAGAAGACGCACCGGTTCCCCGACACCAAACGCGCCCTGGTCGAACTCCTGGAGCGGTGGGGTGCCGGGCTTGCCGCGGACCGCACTGAGCGGCGGATGGCGGTGCGGTTGTCCCGGGAACGACTGCGGTTGGTGGGCGAGGACGATGAACCGCAGGATGCGAAGGACGAGGTTGCCGCGCTGCCGTCGGACCGCCGCATCGCTGCCCTCAGCACGCCTGGATCCGGTCCGGCGGATGGGTCCGGCGGGCCGGGTCTGCGGGGCGTCGCAGCCCAGGACGAAGACCTGGGCGGGGACGACGACGAGGACGAGGAATGCGAGGCGGTCTTCCCCGGCGACGACAGCACCGTCCCGATCGACGAGGACGAGTACTACACCGACGTCTGGAACAGCCGTTGAGTACGGCAAGTGGCATCGAGCCGTTCGAGGGCGACGACCGGCAGTACACCCGACCCGGCTGCCGGGCTGGTTGAAGTAGGTCTACGGGCCCGACCGCATCCAGCCTCCACAGTTCACCCGGGCCCAGCTCGGTGATCTCTCGCCGCGGGAGTTGCTGGTGCACAACGACAACCGGCAGGTCTGGCATGCCAACATCGGCCCGATCGACACGCCCCAGCTCCTTGCCCTGCACGAGGGCCTGGAGGAGATCGTCGAGTCGAACCGGCAGGACGGTGACGAGACGAAGCCGGCCGCGCTGGTGGACGCTTATCCGGGGCTGGGCAAGAGCACCGCGGTCCGCGACTACGGCCGGATACTGTTCCGGGCGCAGGTCGACTTGCGTGGGGAGACCACGCCCAGCGGACACCGCAGAGTGCCCGTCATCTACATCGCCCTGAGCGGAAACACCCAGGTCAGGGGCCTGAATGCGGCGATCTGCCGCTTCTACGGTCTGCCGGTCGCCGGGGACGCGGACACCTTGGGCGAGTGCGCGGTGGACGCGGTGCTGTCCATGAAGACCAGCGCGATCGTCATTGACGACATTCACTTCCTCGCTGGGGCGAAGTCCAACTCGGTCCGCATGGCGAATCAGTTGAAGTACCTGGCGAACGTCTTCCCCGTCACTCTGATCTATGTCGGGGTCGGCGTCCAGCAGCGCGGCATGCTCCGCGAGGGATTCTCCGACAAGGAGACGGCACTCGCCCAGTTCGGACGTCGCACCACCCCTTTGACACTGCTCCCGTTCCAGATCGAGGACGACGAGGGACGTCAGCACTGGCAGACCCTGTTCAAGACCATCGAACAGAAGCTGGTCCTGGCCGAGAAGTATCCAGGGATGCTTGCCCGGGACCTGTCCGATTACCTCTACGCACGCTCCACCGGGCACTTCGCCTCCCTCATGGCGCTGATCAACCGCGGCTGCCTGCGCGCAATCCGCAGCGGCCATGAGCGCCTCGACGAAGACCTGATGAACCAGGTGAAGAACGACGCGGCCGCGGAGGCTGCCCGCAAGGAACTCGAAGCGGAGATCAAGGCCGGCCTTCTCACCACGCGGCCGACGTCCAAACTGCAGAGCCGGAGCAAGTCGGCATGACGCAGTGGACTGACGAGCGGATCCCGATCTGGGTCCCGCCCTTGCCCGGAGAGGCCCTGGACAGCTGGATCGCCTGCTATGCGGCCCGCCTGCGGGTCTCCACCAGCGATTTTCTGACGACGCTCGGCTTGCAGGGTTCCCGGCCGGCACGGATGGCCAACGAGCTCACTTCCGGGGAGGCTGACGCCTTGTCGCTGGCCACGGGGCTGGGCCGGGCGGAGCTGGTTGCCATGACTCTTCAGCCGTTCGACGGGCTGGCCGTCACCATCAGCTGCGGCCAGCACCGGCGGCTGGGACAGCCACCGTGGTGGCGCCGCATCGGTGCCCGCAGCCGCTACTGCCCGCGCTGCCTGGACGACACTGCGGGGCGGTGGCCGCTGGAGTGGAGGCTGCCGTGGATCTACGCCTGCCGGCACCACCACGTGCTGCTGCTCGAGGTGTGTCCGGCCTGCGGCAACCCGCCCCTGGCCCATAGCCCGTCCTACCGGGGACGACCAGCCACCCCGGGACTGTGCGCACACCCCATCCCGGCGGCTGAACCAGGGGAAAGAACGTGGTCCCGGTGCCGCCACCGCCTCGCCGATACCCACGGCCGTCGAACTCGGCCCAGATGGACCCATCCTGGCCGCGCAGCAGCGCCTTCGCGAGCTGCTGCACACCGGGCTGTCCGACCGCGAGCCGGCCGGCCTCGCGCTCCGCGAAATCTACGCTCTGGCCTGGCGAGCCCTGAAGGGCCTGGACACGGTCCTCGACCAGGCCCCCGCGGCCGTGCACGACGTCGTACGTGACTGCGGCGGCGCGCCGCGCGCCTACAGGGGCCGCAACCTGCCCGAATACTCTGATCAGGTCGCCGTGGGAACGGCGATCGCAGCGATCGCACACGACTCCGGCCACCCGGCCTCATCCGAGGTGTTCGACTGGATCCTGGAAGCCGACCGTGCACAGTACACGGGCGGCCACCAGCAAGGCCGTCGCATCGACCGCTGGCGGCCCGCTGGCGAGCGGCTGACCGCACGCGTCATCACGTCGCTGAACACCACGATGAACTTCCACCAGCGGATGCGCTTCTCCAGCGCCGTGTCCCAGCCGTGCTGGCCCGCGCGCACGAAGGATCAGGTCCATCGCCGCGCGGCCATGATCCCGGCTCTGCTGTGGCCGTCGTGGAGCATGCGCCTGCTGGGCACGGGGTCTGTCGACGCGACCCTGCCCCATGCCTTCCGCGCTGCATGCAGCACCTACCTCCTCATCCCTGGCACGCGACTCGACTTCGCCGCAGCCGGACGGCTCCTGGGCCACCAGGCTCCTCGCCGCGACCGCAGAATCATCGACCGGCTTTTCCAGCCCGCCCACCTCACAGCGCTGGCATCCGCGCTTGCCCAACTGGCTCACGCCCTCGACGCGCACGGCAGCCCCATCGACTACGCGCGCCGCCGTCGGCTGCTCACACGCGAGGGTCTCCGCATCGACCACCGTGCCTACCAGCGTCTGTGCTGGGAACACGGCAGGAAACCCGGAGCCCGCGGCCGGGAGCGTCACCTGCGCACTCACCTGCTGGAACTCCTGGGTGCCGCACCCGCCGACCACGTGGTCGACGTGGCCACCAACTTCGTCTCCGATTACCGCAGGTTCACCTCTGCCCTGCCCGCCTGGCTCCGGGTTTTCCTCCTGGACCAGGCCCACGCCAACCTCGCCGAACACCGCATCGACGAACCCATTCACTGGGAGCCCCCGCCCCACTGGGTCACCGACGTGGACTGGCCCGGATTGGAACCGGACGACGTGGACCACACCGCCTTCCGCAAGGCAATCAGCACCTGCAAGACCACGACGGAGGCAGCCGCCGCACTGGGCATGACCCCAGAACACGTCCGGCTCTTCACCGAGCTCAGCGGCGTGACGGCGCCCGAAAAACAGGCCGCACCACGTGCCCGGGGCCGCCTCATTCCGCTCCGGGACGAGCTCGCACCCGAGCGGCTCCGCAATCTGTATGAAGACCAGGGCCTGTCTTATCAGGAGATGGCGAAGGCCACCGGCTACAGCAACACAGCGGTCATCTCGGCCCTGACCCACATCGGCCTCCGCGGCCGGCAGCGCGACCGCCCCGGAGCTGTCACCCGGGCCTGGCTGGAAGAGCAGTGCGTTCTCCGCGGACGCAGCCTGCGCGGCATCGCCCGCGAGTGCGGCGTGACCGCCGGGGACCTGCGCAAACTGGCCGAACAATGGGGCATCCCCGTATGGACGGGCCTCACACGGCCACTGCCGCCCGAGATCTCAACGCTTCCGCAGCCCCTGGCACCAGACCTTCACCGCATCCTGACCTCGAAGATCAGCATCGACACGCTACAGCTCCTTGTCCAACTCCCTGGCCAGCCCAGCCTGTCGGCAGCCGCACGGCGCCTCGGAGTCCACGACATCCGACACCCGCTCCTCACAATCGAGCGCATACTCGGCTTCACGATCATCGAACGCACCCGGCCGCTTGCCGCCACTGGCCCCGGGCAGAGATTCCTCGCCCGTATCGAGCACCTCACCCGAAGCCTTCGCTGAGGTGTCATCGGCCTGGCTACCTACTAAGAGGTCGCGCAGATGAGCGCGGTGGGGAGCCCTGGGCGAAACAGGCACAAGTCCTGGGCGATCACGTAGTTGTCACGCTCTGTGATTTCCCGGGGTCTGCCGCGAACGGAGTGGCTGTACGCCTGGCCGACGAGATGAAGGGGTTCCGGGGCTTGCTCAGATCGTTGGAGCAGCCATCGAGGCGCGAGTTGCGGCAGTGATGAGAATTTCGCGGGGCACCCGCGCTGCGGCGGCAAGGGCGCGACCCACCGGGTAGGCGTGGGCGCCTGCTGGGAGATTTCCGCGGCGCCCGCTGAGTACCACGTCGATGGAGCCCGTGCTGCTGTGCGATTCCGTGGTTCTGTCCAATCGCCGCAGTGTTTGGCGGGCGACTGCCTCCGCGCTGTCGTACAGGGTGGTTCCGGTGGGCAGGCTCTGCAGAATCTCTGGCGCCACCAGGGGGTAGTGCGTGCATCCCAGCACCACGGAGTCGCAATTCTGGGGGGTCCGCTTTGCCGCGTCGGCGATCGCTTCCGCTGCTGCGGCCATGTCTCCGTGGTCGATCGCCTCGGCCAGACCAGGGCATGCGACACGCGTGACAGGCCGGCCGTTCGCGAAGTCCGCGATCAGGCGATCCTGGTAGTCACTCGCCGTGGTCCGGACGGTTGCCCACACGGCGATGCCTTGGGCGGCCGCTGCGGCCGACTTCACGGCGGGCACGGTTCCGATCACAGGCACACGGGGTTCAAAACTCTCGCGCAGAGCGTCGATCGCGGTGACGGTGGCGGTGTTGCAGGGGACCACGATGGCCTCCGCGCCCCGCTGGACGGCCAATTGGGCGGCACTGAACAGACGGTCCGTGACGAAGGAGGCCGTTCTCGATCCCCAGGGGGCGCCGTCGGGGTCCAGAAACAGAAGCAGATCGAGTTCCGGGGCGAGGTGCCGAAGCCATCCTGTGGTGGAAAGGAGGCCAAGCCCTGAGTCGATCAATGCCACCATCATGGGAGTCAAGTTACCAGCCGACCACTGGCGCACATGGCGGCCCGTCACGGGCAGCGGCGATGTTGGTGCGGCCGTCCTGGCGGTGGACGCTGATGGCGAGGTTGCGCAGGCTGGCCATGATGCGGAGCAGGTGACGGGTGCGGAAAGCGGGGCGTTCCCGTGAAGCGACGGCCTGTTCACCATCATCGGCTGTGCCGTGTGTGTGCAGGAGCGGCAGGAAGGCTAACCGCTACCAGCGGCAGAAAGCAGCCGACGAGAGGTCCCATGCATAGCGCGATCAGCACGGTCCCAACCCCGACGGTTCCACCCAAAAGCCAGCCGACGCCGGCGACGGCGACCTCGATGCCGGTGCGCACTATGGCGATAGGTAGGTGGGTGAGCCGAACGAGTCCGGTCATGATGCCGTCGCGTGGTCCCGACCCGAACTGCGCGCCGAGGTAAAGCGCGTCAAAGAAGGCCAGTGCGACAAGGCCGAGGCCGAGGTATCCGATATCAGCGAGTGGCCCATGTGGGTTGGGGAGCACAGCCGCGGTGGCATCGGCGGCGAACCCGACGATCGCAACGTTGAGGAGCGTCCCAAGCCCAGGCAGTTCTCGCAGGGGGATCCACGCAATAAGCACAAGCAGCGAGATCAGGTTTGTCGCCCAACCGAACGAGATGCCAAGAGATTTGGCAGTGCCCTCTGTGAGCACGTTCCAGCTGGCCGCGCCAAGCCCGGACTGGACGAGCAGCATGACGGCGGCCCCGTACCCCACCAAGCCGAACAGTAGCTGGGGGATCCGACGTGCCTTCCGGGCCGCCCGAACCTGGGCGAATGCGTTCATGCGCCCCATCACGGGCGGGTCGTGACGAGCCGGGACTGAGGTGTGTTCCGTGGAAGCAGGAGATGCCATCTGGCGAGTCTCTCGGCTATCTGGACCTGGATTCCATAGCCAGATTAACTATGCTGGTCTGGTGAAAATCAGCTCGCACGCGGTAGCACGGATGTTGGGGACGTGGCAGGAGGGGCCGGGGCCAGCACATCAACGTCTCTCCGACCGGCTGCGTCTGCTAATCCTGGATGGCCGCCTCTCCCTTGGTGCGGCCCTGCCAAGTGAGCGTGACCTCGCTGTCGCGCTCAGCACCAGCAGAACCACAGTCGGAACCGCATTCCACACGCTGGTCGAGCACGGATACCTCGCCACACAGGCGCGTACCAGGGCGACGGTACGGCTGCCTGATGACACCACGCCCGAGCACCCGGTCGGCACGGACGCAGAGACCATCGACCTGTCCTTTGCCGCGCCGGCTGCACCCGTCCAAATCCTCCACGCTGCATTCGCGACAGCCCTCGAACAACTGCCACGACATTTCGAGCGGCACGGCTACGACCGTTACGGCACTGCGGAGCTGCGCAAAGCAGTCGCCCAGTGGTATCAACGGCGAGGATTGCCCACCCGGCCCGATCACATCCTGATCACCAACGGCGCACAGCACGCGCTGGCGCTTCTGGCGCGCGTACTCCTGTCGCCACACGACACAGTCCTCATCGACCATCCGACCTACCCACACGCGATTACGACATTTACTGAAGCGCGAGCCCGTCTTCTGCCCGTAGCCGTGGCATCTTCTGGCTGGGACACTGAGCAACTCCAAGCAGCAGGGCGAGCCGCGAACCTGGCCTACCTGATACCTGACTTTCACAACCCGACCGGAATGTGCATGCCCACGAGCGTGCGCCAACAGCTCAGCCTTAGGTGTCCCACAGTCATCGACGAGACCATGACCGATCTGGCTCTGGACGTTCCGAGCCCGGAACCCCTAGCGATATACATGCCAGCAGCCATCAGTATCGGCTCAGTGTCCAAGAGCGTCTGGGGCGGCCTACGCACAGGTTGGATTCGCGCGCTGCCTTCTCTCCTGGAACGCGTCGAACAAGCCCGACCCACCACGGACCTCGGCACCCCCGTCGTCGAACAACTCGCCACAGCCGTCCTCCTGAACAAACACCAGACCCAGCGGTCCGACACGCTCCAGCAACTCAGATCGCAACGTGACGCCCTGCGGCAAGCACTCACTGAGCACCTACCGGACGTCCACGCCCTGCAACCAGCCGGTGGTGTGACGCTATGGGCAACATTCTCTGAGCTTGGCTTTAAACCCCACCAAGATCATTTCTTGGTGGGGTTTGTCGTTCGCCTGACAGCTGGACGGCCTCTGCTTGATCATGTGTTTCCGCCA
>NZ_JBEXID010000134.1:0-12550 GCF_040608395.1 Streptomyces sp. NPDC005181 | reverse complement strand
AGTCCAAGCACACCTGCTCGAACTCCTCGGCATCGACGAAACAAGACCCCGCTGGCTGGAGACCTAAAACCCCATGTGCGAAGTCACCGGCTAGTAGTCCGAGCCTGCAGCCGACGGCGGTACCTCGACGACGAACAAGAGGAAGCCGATTTTGGTCGAAAGGGCATGGAATTCGTCGGGGAACAGCTCGCGGGCGGCAGGGTCGGGCTGCGGCTCGCTGATGACGGCCAGGCGGAAGCCGGCGGTGGTGAAAGCATCGGTCATTGCGTGCAACGGCCTGCGCCAGAAGCTCATCGGGACGGACTGTCCGTTGAACGTCATTTCGCAGGTATAGCTGGTGGTCGCGGAATAGTCGGGCCGAGGATCTTGGATCGCGTAGTCCACGAAAGGGTGCTGCACCGACGCGATCAGTCGGCCTCCGGGTCTGAGCACGCGCCGCATCTCGGCCAGCGTCGGCCCCCAGTCCTCCAGGTAGTGCAGAACGAGCGACGCGACCACGTCGTCGAACGCACCGTCGGCGAACGGCAGGGGATCGCTCAGGTCGACCACGTGCAGGGCCGCATCGTCACCGAGCCGCCGCCTGGCCAACGCCAGCATCCCGGCGCTGGCGTCGATGCCGGTGACGACGGCACCGCGGTCGCGTAGTGCAGCGGACAGGGGGCCCGAGCCGCAGCCGGCGTCCAGGATCCGGCGGCCGGCCACGTCTCCGGCGAGGGCTATCGTCGCGGGCCGCTCGTAGTACGCGTTCAGGATGTTGTGCTCGTTTTCCGCCGAGTACGCCTCGGCGAAGCTGTCGTAGTCATTCACCTGGGCCGGATCTGCAGGCTGGGCGAGACTCTCGGGCAAGTTGGTTACGCGTTCCATCGTCGCAGCCTAGTGATCACATGATCCGCCGGACAGAACCTAGATCGAGGAACTCCGTGCGTGCCCGACGGGAGAAAAACGTCGACATCATGGGCCGGCCTCCCGCACCGCGAGCAGCCTGTTCCCGCACGTCCCATCCTGCCCGGAACCGGCAGAGCTCCGGTGCTGCGAGAGATCGGCACCCAAAGGCTGGAGCCTGTACGGGGAATGATCCTGACTGATTGACCGTTCATCCACCTGTGGGTACGGAGGGGACAGTGTCCCCGGGCCTCACCTATAGCCCATGGGGAAGATCGTTCGGCTGAAGCCCCCATGGAGCCCTCCGCCGAGAGGCGACCACCCTCCGTACCGCACACAGACTGCCCCGGCTGGCCTCCCCCGGACCAGCCGGGGCAGTCCTGTCTGCAGCCCGCAGGTGCGGACCGCGAAGCGGTGCTCCGTATCCATTCGGGCCAGTGCGCATTCCTCCGACAGAGTGTCCGGGTAGTGGCGGTGTTGTCGTTCGGATCCGGATCGGGGGTTCCGGAGGTGGCTTCGGCAGTCACGGTCACCTTGCCCGACGACCCGGCTTTGACTCGTACCGTGAAGGTGCGTGACTTTCCGGCGGCCAGGGAGCCTGCTTGCCAGTGCAGTTGGGCGCGGGTTGTGGCCTCGGGTGCGGGAACAGCATCCAGTACGCGCAAGCGCTTGAGCCCGTCGAGGGTGACGACCACGTCGGTGGCGGTGACGGGGCCCTTGTTGGTCACGGTAGGGGCGCCTCGGGGTACTGTCCCCATTCAGGTGACGCATGGCACCATTGCTGCTCATGACGTCCGGGCCCGCCTTCCGTCTCGCGCGTGCCGCGGTGTTCGCGGCCGTGTGTGTGGTGGCGACGGGCCTTGGCCACGCCCTGATGTTACGGACAGTGCCGGGTTGGGCGGTGGGGTGTGCGTTCGCCGCCACGACCGCCGGAGCCTGGTGGGTGGCCGGACGCGGTGAGCGCAGTGCCCTAGCGGTGACAGGCGCCACGGTAGTGGCGCAGTTCGCCCTGCACGGCTGGTTCAACCTTGCCCAGGCCTTCGCCGCCGCCCCCACCAGTACCGGCGAGATGGCTGTTGGCCATCAGGCCATGGATGCGATGCCCATGACCTCCGCAGCCATGGTGGGCTGGTCCACCGGCATGGCCTCCGCCCACGTCCTCGCCGCAGTGCTGAGCGGGCTATGGCTTTGGCGCGGCGAGGCCGCGGCTTTCCAGCTCGCCCGCTCCCTGGCCCTGTTCGTCTTCGCTCCCCTGCATAGGGCCTGGCGCGTCCACGTCGCCGTCAGTACACCCCCCGCCCCCGCAAGCCCCGCGTCCTTCCACATCCCCTCGCGCTTGCCCCATCAGGCAGCCCTGTGGCACAGCGTCACGCGGCGGGGCCCACCGAAGCCGGCGATCTGCTCCTGACCGTCCGTCCCGCTCTGTCGCGGTGACGGGCGCAGTCCGGCGTGCCCGCACGCACCCGTCTGCCCGGCGCCCTTCGGGCGCTTCGGCTGCGGCAGCCGTGTCACGCCGTACCGCCTTTGCGGCGGACCGAATCGTTGACTTCGCGGGCGCCCGCGCCCCTGCGCGCCGGGTGCCGATTGGGGATGCACGCATGCCTTCAACACAGGAACAAGCACCGAGAGACGACCGCGATGAGGCCGTAATGGCCGTGGCGGAAGCCGTCGGCCCCACCGAGCCGTCACCCGCCGCGGAAGCCGGCCCCTCGCAGACAGGTCCTTCGTGGAGGGGCGTACGAGCACTGCTCGTCCGACTGCACTTCTACGCTGGGGTGTTCGTCGCCCCCTTCCTGCTCGTGGCCGCGCTGACCGGGCTGGCCTACACCTTCACGCCCCAACTCGACCAGCTCGTCTACGGCGACCAGCTCCGGGTGGAGCAGGTCGGCAACGGGCCGCGCCCGCTCACGGAACAAATCGCGGCGGCCCGGGACGCCCACCCGGAAGGCACGCTGGCTTCGGTGATCACCCCGCCCGGCCCGGAGGACACCACGCGGGTGGTGCTGTCGCTGCCGGAGCTGGGCGACAAACAGCGCACCGTCTTCGTCGACCCCTACACCGCCAAGGTCCAGGGCGAACTGACGACCTGGTACGGCTCGACGCCTCTCGCCACATGGCTGGACGACCTGCACCGCAATCTGCACCTCGGCGAGACCGGCCGCCTCTACTCGGAGGTCGCCGCGAGCTGGCTCTGGGTGATCGTCGCAGGGGGGCTTGTCCTGTGGCTGGGACGCGCCCGGGGACAGCGCGCCAAGTCGGCGCGCGGCGTTCTGCTGCCCGATCGCTCCGCCCGGGGCGTACGGCGTACTCGCAGCTGGCACGCGGCCACCGGCGTGTGGCTCGCTATCGGCCTGTTCTTCCTTAGCGCCACCGGCCTGACCTGGTCCCACTACGCCGGCGACCACTTCGGGCAACTGCTGGACGCAGCCAAGGGCCACGCGCCCGAGCTGGTCACCACGCTGCCCGGCGGGGCCGAAACAACCGAGGGCGAGCACGCCGGGCACACCGGACACGGCACGGGCCACGACTCGGCGTCGACGGACCCCGCCGATTTCGACGCAGCCCTCGCTGTGGCCCGCGACGCCGGGCTGGGCGGTCGGGTGGAGCTGACGCCGCCCGCGGACGCGGTGAGCGCCTGGACCGTGGCTCAGGCCGATAACCGCTGGCCAGTGCACTACGACCAGGTGGCCGTCGACCCCGCCAAGGGCGAGGTCACCGGCGAGAGCCGGTGGACCGACTATCCCGCCCTGGCCAAGCTCAGCAAGCTCGGCGTCCAAGGCCACATGGGCCTGCTCTTCGGCCTCGCCAACCAGATCCTGCTGGCACTGATCGCGCTCGGCCTGATCTTCGTCATCGTGTGGGGTTACCGCATGTGGTGGCAGCGCCGCCCCATGCGTGACGACCGCGCGGCGGTCTTTGGCAAGGCCCCGGCACGGGGTACGTGGCGGCAGCTGCCCCTGCCGGTGCTGATCATCGGCGTACCGGCCGTCGCCATCCTCGGCTGGGCACTGCCCGTTCTGGGGATCACGCTGCTCGGGTTCCTCGTCCTGGACGTGGCAGCTGGGCTTTTCCGGCGAGGCCGCGCCGCGTAGCGCCGAAGCCGGGAAGGCACCATCTGCCTCCGGCCCGGCACGCACTGTGCCGGGCCGGGCCGGGCCGGAGGCAGATGCCTGCGGGCGCGTGCCGGATACCGTTGCGGTGCGCTCCGACAGTGCCGAGGAGCCTAGGGGGGTGCGAAATCAACGACGAACAACCTTCGACGTCACCCCACATGCGGTTGCAGTTAACGGACTTACCGCGCTCGGAGCCGGAACTCACGGCCCGGCCAGCGGGAGCGCAACCACCGGTCGTGGCTGGCGACCACCACGGCACCGAGACTGGTGCCCAGAGCCTCCTGCAGTTCGTCGCAGAGCAGAGGCGAGAGGTGGTTGGTGGGCTCGTCGAGCAGCAGGAGCTCCGGCGGGTGCGCCAGCAGCAGTGCCAGGGCGAGTCGGCGGCGCTGGCCGACCGACACCTCCCCGACTCTCTGGTCCAGGGTGTGCGTGTTGAACAGGCTGAGTGAGTCAAGCGGTACGGACTCGGCGCGCTCGGCACCGAGCGCCAGCTCATACGTCTCTCGGACGGTACGGTCCGGCCGGCCGAACGCAGTGTCCTGGGTCAGCAGTCCGACCGTGAGCCCGCTGCGTTGCTGCACCTCGCCGCCGGCGTCCAGCCGTCCGGCCAACACCCCGAGCAGGGTCGACTTGCCCGCCCCGTTCGGCCCGGTGACCAGCAGCCGGTCGGCGGACAGCACGTCGAGGCAGTCGACGGAGAGGCGGTCGGGCACCTGGATGTCCCGCAGCGACGCGAGGATGCCGTCATCGGAAGCGGCCGCAAGGGAGGTGGCGTGGAACCGCAGTGGCTCGGGTGGCCGGCTGACGTGGTTGCGCTCCAGTTCGTCGAGTCTGCGGGCGGCGCTGCGGACCCGTCGTGCGATCTGGTTCTGCACCCGGCCGGTCGTGTGGCCGTAGCCCATCTTCTCGTTGTCGCTTCTGGCCCGTCCCGGCGCGACCCGCTGCGCGGTCGTGGCGGCGGCGCGGCGCAGTTCGGCGAGTTCTCCCTCTTCCTGGGCGAAGCGCTGCTGCCAGCGTTCCCGCTGGGCGCGTTTGAGACCCTGGTAGGCGGTGTAGTTGCCGCCGTACCGGGTGGGTCCCTCGGCGGACGGGTCGAGGTCGATCAGGTCGGTGCAGACCGCGTCGAGGAACGCCCGGTCGTGGCTCGCCAGCAGCACGGTCCCCGGCAGGCCGCGCAACTGCTCCTCCAGGAAGCCCGCTGCGCCGTCGTCCAGATGGTTGGTGGGCTCGTCGAGCAGGAGCGCGGCGGGCCGCCGCGTCAGCAGCGTGGCGAGCGCGAGCCGGCTGCGCTGCCCGCCGGAAAGGGCCCCGAGAGTCCGGTCGTACGGGATGGAGCCCAGGCCGAGTCCGGCGAGGACGATCGCAGCGCGCCGGTCGGCGTCCCAGGCCCCATTTTCCTGCGCCCGGTCGAGCCGCACGCCGTACTCGACCAGCAGGGCGGCGTAGCCGGGTGAATCCTGCGGGGTCCCGGCGAGCGCGGCGGTGATCCGGTCGAGTCCGGAGAGTTCCTCGCGGGCTTCCCGCAGGGCGTGATCGAGCACATCGGAGATGGTCGAGGCGGCGTCGAACGGCATCTCCTGCGGCAGAAAGCCGAGGTCGGCCGGGCGGACCACGGTGCCGGCGTCGGGTGTGTCGTCGCCGGCGAGCAGCCGCAGCAGGGTGGACTTTCCGGCGCCGTTCTCGCCGACCAATCCGATCCGGTGGCCGGGTGCCGCGGTGAGGGAGAAGCCGTCGAGAACCCGGCGGGTGCCGAGCGTTCGGACGAGATCGTGGGCGAGCAGAGCAGCTTGAGGCATACGAGCACCAAACAGGGTGGGTGGTCGCGCCCGGGGGCCGGAGCCGCGGACGCAAGTGGCGAAGCCCGGGTGGACGCGGCCCGCCCGAGAGCGAGGGGCGAGGTCGGTCCACCCGGGTGAGGGACGGGGTCGGCCCGGCGCGAGGGACGGGGATTGCCCGCCCGGGTAGGGGCGGGGCACACCGGGCAGCGGGTGGTCTCCGCCCGCTGCCCGGGGCGAGTCCGCCCTACCGGCCTGAGCCGTCCTGATGTCCGGAAGCCATCTCCGGCGCCGCCATCTCCGGCGCCGCCGTCTGCAGCAGCCGCCCGTCGGCGAGCCGCAGCCAGCGGTCCACCTTGATCTCCGTGAGGAACCGCTCGTCATGGCTGACCACCACGAAGGCGCCCTGGAAGGCGTTGAGCGCGCTCTCCAGTTGCCCGACGCTGACGAGGTCGAGGTTGTTGGTCGGCTCGTCCAACAGCAGGAGCTGCGGGGCCGGTTCGGCGTACAGGACGCAGGCCAGGGTGGCCCGCAGCCGCTCGCCGCCGGACAGCACCCCGACCGGGAGGTGCACACGAGGGCCCCGGAACAGGAAGCGGGCGAGCAGATTCATCCGGTCCGCCTCCGGCATGGCCGGCGCGAACGAGGCCAGGTTCTCGGCCACCGTGCGGTCCAGAGTCAGCAGGTCCAGGCGCTGCGACAGGTAGGCCACACGGCCGTCGGCGCGCTTGGTTGAGCCGCTGTCCGGTTCCAGTTCGCCGTTGACCATGCGGAGGAGGGTGGACTTGCCGACTCCGTTGGGACCGGTCAGTGCGATCCGCTCCGGGCCCCGGATCGTCAGGTCCGTGCCTTCGCCGGCGAAGAGAGCCTTCTCGCCGTAGTGGAACTGCATCTGCTCGCCGAGGAAGACGGTGCGCCCGGCCGGGAGGTTGGTGTCCGGGAGCTCCAGGGTGATCTTCTGCTCGTCCCGCAGCGCGCGGCTGGCGTCGTCGAGCCGGTCCTTGGCATCGCTGACCCTCGATGAGTGTGTCTGATGCGACTTGCCCGCCGCTTCCTGGGCGTCGCGCTTCATGTTCCCGGCGAAGATCTTCGGCAGACCGGCGTTCTTGAGGTTGCGGGCCGCGTTGCCGGCCCGGCGCTCGGCCCGCTCGCGGGCCTGCTGCAGTTCCCGCTTCTCCCGCTTGAGGTCCTGCTCGGCGCTGCGGATGTTCTTCTCGGCGACCTCCCGGGCGGCGCTCACGGCTTCCTCGTACTCGGTGAAGTTGCCCCCGTAGAAACGCACTTGGCCTCGGTCGAGTTCGGCGATGCGGTCCATTCGGTCGAGCAGCGCGCGGTCGTGACTGACCAGCAGCAGGCAGCCGCGCCACTCCTCCAACGCGTCATACAGCTTGTGCCGTGCGTCGATGTCAAGGTTGTTGGTCGGTTCGTCGAGGAGCAGGACGTCGGGCCGCTTCAGCAACTGCGCCGCGAGGCCCAGCGAGATGACCTGGCCACCGCTTAGGCTGTGCAGGTGCCGGGTGAGCTCGATCTGCCCCAGCCCGAGCCGGTCCAGCTGGGCATGGGTGCGCTCCTCGATGTCCCAGTCGTCACCGATGGTGGTGAAGTGTTCTTCGCCCGTGTCCCCGGACTCAATGGCGTCCAGGGCCTTGATCTTCTGAGCGACGCCCAGGACCTCTGACACGGTCAGGTCGCCGACCAGCGGCAGGCTCTGGGGGAGGTAGCCGAGCACCCCCTCGGTGCACACGCTTCCCCGGTTGGGCTTGTACTCGCCGGCGATCAGCTTGAGCAGGGTGCTCTTCCCGGCGCCGTTCGGTGCGACCAGGCCGGTGCGGCCGCCGCCGACGGTGAACGAAAGATCCTGGAAGACCTGCTGGTCATCGGGCCAGGAAAAGGAAAGGTTCGAGCAGACGACAAAGGCGTCGGGCATGTGAAGACCTCGTGTGACAGGGGAACGCCCATGGCGTCGCCCACAAGAGAAGGGGGTTATGAAACGACGAAATAGCCACGGCCACGCGTATGCGCTCCTGCCAGTGGCTGAACACTTCCGGTATCACCCGGAGATGTCGTCGTCACCCGCCATGTGTCTCTCCCTGTCTGCTACCACTTCTGGTCAATCGATCGTAGCAGCAGGCGCCGGCCCCATGCCCTCCGGTTTTCCGGCCGTGGTCACCGTTGCCGCACGGAGGCCGTCCTCGTCGGCACCCTCCGTGGACGGTGCGGCCCGGCGGCGCACCGCGACCATGGCGACGTCGTCCTGCACCTCCCCGCCCGCATGGACGGTCAGGTCGCTCATGAGGCGCTCGATCAGGTAGTGCGGCTCGTCCTCGGCGAGGAGCGCGAAACGGTCCAGCGTCGGGTAGAAGACGCCCGCCGGGTCGCGGGTCTCGAGGAGGCCGTCGGTGTGCAGGAGCAGCGTGTCCTCACGTGGACGACGTAGAGGTCGTCGGGTATCTCCAGGACGAGAGCGGTGATGAACCGCTCCGCGGCGTTGCTGTCCGTCTGGCCGACCTGGTCGACACGGCGGCGCACGCTGGCGTCCAGGGACAGGGCGACATGCTCCAGTTTCACGTCGCGGTGCGCGGCTTCGCAGAACGCACCGATGACGGCTGTGGCGTCGTCGACTGCAGCCAAGCCGTTGCCCCGCACGTCACCGATCAACATTCGTACCGTGCGGTCGACACGTTCGGCGGCGTACACGTCTCCGCCGATGTGTGCGTGGGCGGCGGCCGAGCGATAGGCAGTGGCGATTTCCAGACCTGCCACACGACAGGGCAGACAGAAGCACCCCCGGCGCACGCCAAAGGATTTACCACGCCCCCGGCGCGCACCGAAGGTGCGCTGGATCGCTGACCTGTGCAAACGAGCGGAGCGACGTATCGGGACCGGTACCTGCGCTGGTAGCTCAGTTGAGGACCTGGACCTCAACGACCCACGCGCTGAAAGCGGTCTGCCGGGTCTCGGCGACGCGCTCAAGAACTTCCGGGCCGTGGCCACGAGGTTCGACAAGCGCGCCTACGTCTTCCCTACGTTCTTCTCCGGGACAGGGTGAGCCCTCCGTATGGTTGACCCGCCCAGGGGTGTCGAGTGTGGCTCTACGTCTTCTGCCTCCTATGGCTTCCGTGGATTGGCCGCCCGACGCCCCACGACGACTCGGCTGCCAATTAGGAATCCACGGCACCGTCACCGTCGCCTCGATCCGACTCTGGCTCCGGCAATGATCCGCAGGGCAGGGCCTAGACGCCGATCCGTCCGTCGACGAGCTCACGCACGATGTCAAGGTGGCCGTTGTGGCGGGATGTCTCTTCAATGAGGTGGAGGATCACCCATCGGAGGTCCACGTGGCGGCCGTCACTGATGGGACGCTTGGCCGTTGAGTTCAGGTCGTGGTCGGACACCAGGCGACGATAGCGGGCACTCTGCTCCTCGTACTCGGCGAGGAGCTGTGGCAACGGGATATCGACCGCTGTCCGCATCTCAGGATCGGGGTCATCGTCGGTCGCCTCCGTGAGCGGCCCCACGTGTTCCTCCCCCAAAAACACCACTTGGACCCAGTAATACTCGACCCACCGCAGATGGCTGATCAGCCCGCACATCGTCATCAGCGGGGAACTCGGGAGTGGGGCCTTGCGGGCGTCTTCCGCGGACACGCCCTCACACTTGGCTCGCGCCGTGTCACGGGCGTAGTCCAGGAAGGTGGCCAGCTGCGTGCGCTCGTCCCATGTGGGAGGCGTATCGGTTCGTTGAGTCATCGCGGGAAGTCTGCCGCAGCTCGGAGGGGGTGTCGAGAAGTTAAAGAGCAGCACCGTCGAGTGCTGCATCCGCTGTGTGCAACGACGGCCTGGCAAGATCCGCCGGACAGGCCCTAGCGGATTTACTGGCCGTGGAACGGCTGAACGATCCGCGCTGCTGCGCCGGCCACCATCCCGAGGCGCTCCGCATCACCAGGTGAGGGCGCGGGCTGGCCCCCTGACGGCGGTTTCCACTGTCCTCATCACCGTCGCCTCCCAGGTTCTGGCCTGCCTTCCAGGCTCCCAGGCAAACTCGTCCACCAGGCAAACAAGGGAGGTGACCTCCCAGATCTCCCTGAGAAGTGGACATATCGGCTGGGCTGGCAGGTGCGGATCAACCGGGCGCGCCCTGATCGGATGTCACGCTGCGAGAGCGGTGGGCGGGACGGGCTCGTAGCACCGTCCGTCGCAGAGGAAGCTCCAGAGGACGTCGACACGGCGGCGAGCGAGGCGTCATCCATTCGGCCCGTAGTGATTGCCGTAGCGCGGAGTTGGAGGTGGGCTGGCAGTGCGCCTGGCGATAGTCGCGGGCGCCAAGAGGGCGGGAACCCCTGCCGAACGAGCAGGGCCAGCCCCCCACCGACCCACACGAGACTTGGAGATCCCCATGCCCTACCGCAAGGGACAGCACGTGGAGTACCGGGACCAGCAGGACGAGCTTCAGCGCGGCGAGATCCGGAGTGCCGAGGGCAGCGGGGCGCAGGCTCGCTACGCCGTCCAGAACGAGGCGACCATGCGCGAAGACAAGGTCAGCGAGAGCCAGATCGAGCGAGAGCTGTAGGAACGGCCCTGCCGACACAGCCGCCGTTGCACCGAACCCAAGCGCAACGGCGGCTGCTGGATGTCCTGCGACAGCGAACGTTGAGCAGTGCCACTGTGTCCGTGCTCAGGTCTTCAGGCACGGTCAGCTCCCGGGTGGGTGTCGTGGCGGCGAGGCCACGGCCTGTCTCAGGACGGGGCGCAGCGGCGATCTCCGGTACTCCGGGACAGGCATAGTCGGTGTCGGGGTAATCGATGTCGGTGAATTCCACGAGCAGATTGTTCGCGCGTCGGCCGCTGTCCTTGAAATACGCCTTCCTGCAATCCCTCCGCAACGATGTTCTGCAATTCCTGTTCACCGGAACCGGCCTCCTGGGCGGTGAAATGACGGTCGGCACAAACGGGCAGAAGATGCTGGGTGATCAGCCAGTTGCGCCCGCCATCCGTCGTTCCGGGGGCTGCAGTGAACCCGAAACACGCCCCATCTCAATCGTGTTGCCGATCGTGGCTGGTTGGGCACCAAGCCAGGGCAGTACGACCGCACTGGCCGATCTCCCGCATCGTGGGAGCTGCGAGGCGTCGTCCGTGACCCGGGCCCGCGTGCCCTGGCGCCCATGCCCCACCTGCGGGCAATCCGAACGGCTGCACGCTCCTGGCCCATGCCCCAGCTGTCTCAAGCAGCGGCTCCACGAGCTCTTCGCCGATGACACGCGCGCCATATCCCCCAAGCTGCAGCCCCTCCACGACGCCCTGACCAGCACCGAACGGGCTGGCACGGGGATGCGCTGACTCTCCAAGGGCGTCGTCTCCACTGTTCTGTCCGATCTCGGCGCCGGCCGCCGTCCCCTCACCCACGAGGCCCTGGACGAGCTCCCTGAAAGCAAGGTCGTCAAGCACATCCGCAGCGTCCTCGTCGCCACCGAAGTCCTGCCCAAGCGGGACGAGCAGATGGTCCGCCTCGAATTCCACGTGAAGGACCTCGTCGCCTCCCATGCGACGGCCGAGGGACGGAAAGTCCTGCACCGGTACGCAGCCGCGGCAAGGAGATCACGTACTACCAGCTCAAGGTCGCGCGGCAACATCTGCGGACAGCCGTCTATCTCCTGAATTGGCTCGAGGGCCAGAACCTGCCCCTTGCCACCTGTCGCCAGACCAACCTTGAGTCCTGGATGACCAGCGACGACGTCCGCCTGCGCCGGGAGGCAGGCCACTTCGTGCGCTGGGCCCTCTCCCAGAAAGATCGTCCGTGATCTCAGCTTCCTGGCCGAGCGATGGAACGGCCCTTCCCAGGCGATGGATGACGAAGCCCGCTGGGCTACCGCCCGGCGCCTGCTGCACGACGACACCCTCAAACCCGAAGACCGCCTCGCCGGCCTGCTGTTGCTCCTCTATGCCCAGTGGCCCGCGGCGATCTCCCGGCTCTCCTCGACCACATCGAGGAGACGGACAGGGCAGTCCGCATCCGCCTCGGCGCCGTGCCGGTCGAGCTTCCCGCACCCGTCGCTGAACTGGCCCTCCAACAGGTCGAGATTCGCCGCAGCCATGCCGTCCTCGGCCGCACGGACTCACCCTGGCTCTTCCCCGAAGGCCAATCCGGCCGCCCGATCAGCGCCTGGGCCATGGGCGAACGGCTTCGCAAACTCGGCATCCGGCTCGCCGAGACCCGCTCGACCGCACTGTTCCAGCTCGACACCGAGCTGCCCGTCGCGGTCCTCGCCCGCGCCCTCGGCATCACCGTCGCCGTCAAATGGCAGCGAGCCGCCGCCGGGGACTGGGGCGCCTACGCGGCCGAGATCAGCCGCCGGAACAGCTCCTGAGCGCGTGCTCCTTGAAGGGACGCCGCTGGTGAACGGTCAGGAGTAATAGCTGGTCAGGGCGCAGATAGATGGTCGGGTTCGAGCATGCCGCGCACTCTACGATGATCAGCATGGAACCGGTGCCCACCCTCGTCCACCTGGACAGCCCCTTTATCAACTTCCGTGACTTCGACTTCGTCGAGGGCTCCCACGGATATCGCTGGGTCAACACCAAGCGCTTCCGGCTGACGGCCGATGCGGCCGATGACCGAGGCGTGTTGGCGGCCTTGATCGCGCACCCTCAATTCCGTGACACGTACGACGGAGCCGGCGTTCAGGACTCAATGCCACTTAGCTTGTGGTGATCGTCATGCCACGAGGCCGAGGGGTTGTTCGTTGGCGAGGCGGATCGTGGCGGGTGTGGGGTGACGGGTGCC
>NZ_JBEXID010000133.1:0-12769 GCF_040608395.1 Streptomyces sp. NPDC005181 | reverse complement strand
CGACATCTCGAAGCGTGGAGAACGGCCGCCCCTGTTGTCCCGGGAAGAACCGCAGATCAGCAGGTCGGGTGACCTGCGAGGATAAACGCCAAGCTCAGAAGCCGTTGTCGTATCGATCACGGTGATCGTGGGTTCGGGTGTGGCTGCTCGGTCGGGCCCCGCCCCAGGGCCGTGCTACACGGTCCACGGCCGGAGCTTCTCGGGGTTGCGCACCGCCCAGATGTGCGTGATCCGGTCGTCTGCGAGGCCGAACGCGGCCACCGTCACGGTGACGCCGCCGTGCTGGGCCACCAGACCGGGCCGGCCGTTGACCGAACGCTCCAGGAGCGTCAGGCCGGGTGCCCTGCTGCCGATCTCGATGATGTAGCGGGCAATGCGCTCGCCGCCTGCGACCGGGCGGAGCACCGCACCGACCCGGCCGCCGCCATCGGCGGTCATCGTGGCGTCGGGGTCGAGCAGGCCGACGAGGGCGGCGATGTCTTTGGCCTCCCATGCCTGTTTGAAGTCCCTGATGACGCCGGCCTGTCGGGTTGTCGGAGCCACGGGAGTCCGTGCCGCACGGATACGACGGCGGGCGGACGACGCCAGTTGCCGGCACGCTGCCGGCGTGCGGCCGACGATCGCGGCCACTTCGGTGAAGGGGTACCGGAAGACGTCGTGCAGGATGAACGCGACCCGTTCGGCCGGGGTCATCGATTCGAGCACGACGAGAAAGGCCATGTCGACGGATTCGTCCAGGGTGACCCGGTCGGCCGGGTCACCCCTGCTGTCACCAGGCCGGCCGTTCATCCACTCCGTACGGTCGGGCAGCGGCTCCGGGATCCACTCGCCCACGTAGCTCTCGCGCCGCGCCCGCGCCGAGCCGAGCAGGTCGAGGCAGATGCGACTGGCCACCTTCGTCAGCCAGGCGCCGGGGGACTCGATGGCCTCCTGCCGCTGCCGGGACATGGCGTACCAGCGGGTGTAGGTCTCCTGTACGGCATCCTCGGCCTCGGCCAGGGAGCCGAGGAGCCGGTAGGCGAGATTGATCAGCTGCCGGCGCTCGCGCATGATCGCGCTCAGGCTCGGATCGGGTCGGCCGTGTCCGGGCTCGGGCTCGGATCGGGTGGTCATGGTCTCGACGACTCCACTTGTTCGGGACTGCCCTCACCATGTTTCGGCGAGACACCGCAGCGAAATGTGAGGCCGGTGCACCGTCTCACATTCCCGGTGGCTGCGTCGTCGGACTGGTGGAACGTCGGGGCGCAAGCCACGAGGAACCACTGTCTTGAAGCAGAGTTGAGAAACAGAAGGGAAGGGCTCACCATGCCCATGCGGACGACGACGCAGCAGCGCAGCCTCATGTTCTTGATGTTCCTGCGAGCCGCGATCGCCTTGCAGACCGCGGCCATCTTCTTCCAGGCGGTCACCGCCGGACTGTTGTTGTCCTCGCCGCACGGAGAGGCGCTGCACAGTGCCGGGGCGCGCGGGATGTACGCCGCGGCGATGTTGTACGTGCTCACCGCAATCCTGGTGTGGCGGCCGGGCGGCGGCTCGCCCATGCCCATCCTGTACTCGGCCGGGTTCCTGGTCCTCGCGTCGGTGCAGGTGGTCCTGGGCATCGCGCATGTGGTGACTCTGCACGTCCCCTTGGGCATCCTGATGTTCGGCCTGAGTGCCCTTCAGCTGGGCCAGGTGCTGGCCGGCCGCCGCACTCGCGCGGATGCCGCGGTATGATGGCCGGCACGTCGCCTCACACTTCCTGCGGCTGGGTCGTCGGACGAGCGAGAGACCCCCGTGCAAGCCCCGAACCACCGCCGAGCCCCCAGAAGGGAAGGCCTCACCGTTCTTCACCGCCGAATTGATCGGAGGGAATAGCCCTAGCCGATGAGGGTCTCCTTCGGGCGGACCACGCAGAACTCGTTCCCCTCCGGATCGGCCAGCACGGCCCACGACTCGCTGCCGCTCTGCCCGACGTTCGCCCGACGGGCGCCGAGCGCGAGGATGCGCTCGATCTCGGCCTCCCGGTCCTCCGCGGCGGACGTCAGATCGAGGTGCAGACGGTTCTTGACGATCTTACGGTCCGTCACCGGCATGAAGCAGATGCCCACCGGCGCGGTCTCGTCCGGCCCGATCACGACCTCGCGCTCGCGTTCGAACAGGATCCGCCAGCCCAGCACCTCGGCCCAGAACCGGGCCAGGGCGGGCAGGTCATGGGCGTCGATGACGATGTGATGCAGCGAGAGAGGCATGTCAGCCAGTGTGCCCAGGGATCGCCCGGACAAGGCCTGCACCGGCTCGCCACCGATATCGCCTGCGGCGCCCTGAACTGCTTCACCAGCCGCCGCACTGCATGGAGTTGGGCCAACAGCACCCCGACTGCACCGGCAAGACCATCGACCGGACCCGCGCCGAGGCCCCGGGCCGCTCTGTCTTGGGCTCCCTGCCGGCAGCATCGGAGCAAGCCGGAGCCTCGACGGACTTGGCCGTGCGGACTCAGCGCCTGCCAGCACAGGGATGATGGCCACCATGCGCATCCGCATCGACGCCGTAGACCTGCCCGGCCTCACCTGCCCGCCCGGGGCACCAGCCGACGACAGCGCGGCGTACCGCAACATCCACGTCGCCGTGCAACGCCGCGACCGCCCGGGCGAATTCCTCGCCCCCCGCCCCGGTGACGCCGCGTCGGCGACCTGGACCCTGGAGTGCACCACGACCGCCTCGCCCACCGGCATCGATGTGAAAGGCCCCCATGTGCAGGGTCGCCCGGGCGGCCGGTTCATCTACCTGTCATGGGGCACAGTTGATGAAGCGGGTGCCTTCACGATGTTCCGTCGCGCCAAGCTCATGCTCGACGCCGTACCCGCCGAGGTCCTCGCCATGGCCACGCAAGCGGGTCTGCTGGTCGGTCGCCTCGGCCTGACCGACGCGTGCGGCGCCCCGCTGTGCGCGCGGGTGGTGCCCCCGGCGATCACATGGAGTGCCGCCGGATAGCAGCGGATGTCGCGCCGGATCACCAGCGTCGGGTCTGCTCGTGAGGTCCATGTCGAGCGGTGCGAGGTTATCGGTCGACAACGGAGAGCGCGAAACAGCGTCCAGAACTTCGGCTCGAACCACCGCCCCGGCCCCTCGGGGACCGTCTGGGCCAGCGCCGACACGATGGACGCTTTGCAGGGGGCCCGGCCGCCCAGCCTGCCCTCCCTTTCAGGGTGTCAGGCGCGGCGTACGGCCGCCGCGGGACTGGTCCGCCGGCGGTCATGGCCGGCGTTGTCGGCAAAACAAGGACGCTACACAGAACCGGATTTGACCGACGCATTGACATGCTCAGGACTCGCCGCCACTCTGAGGCCAGCTCCAAATGCAATCGGTTGCATTTCAGTGTCTGTGGGCCGCATGCCGGAGGAGCGAGGTGCCCCCACGCTTCGTACACCCCATCACCCCCTTGTTGGAGAGGACTTCCGGTGCTACAAGGCATAGATCCTGGCCGCGGCCATGGCGCCCGTGGAAGTAGGTGCGGGAGTCGGAGTGGTCGCCTCCGCCCCTTGACTGCTGCGCATTTGTGCAACCGATTGCAAGAAGGCGTCGTCGTCGGCGCGGGTTAGTGTGTGCACCCTAAAGAAGAGTCGGCCGGGGTTCGGGCAGGGGTTGGCCGACGGTGCGTACGGCGGGCAAGGGAAACACACGTGGCCATGACCATCCGTGACGTCGCGGAGGCCGCCGGGGTTCATGTCTCGACCGTCTCCCGGGCCTTTTCCGCCTCCCATCTGGTGAAGCGGGAAACCCGTGAGCGAGTGCTCGCCATCGCCGCGGAACTGGGCTATCAGCCCAACGAGACTGCACGCGCCCTGACCACGGGCCGCACGCGAAATCTGGGACTGATCGTCTCCGATATCGCCAACCCCTTCTTCCCGCCGCTCATCAAGGCCGCCCAGGCCTACGCACGGGGCCGCGGCTACCAGGTCTTCGTCGCTGACACCGACGAGGACGTACGAGCTGAGGAGGAGCTGATCCAGACCTTGGCCCGCCAGGTGGACGGTGTGATCCTGGTCAGCCCCCGGCTGGCCAACGACGTCATAGGCCGGCTGGGCGGGGAACTGCCTTTCGTCCTGGTCAACCGTTCCGTGGCGGGGCTCTCCGCCGTACTCATGGACGTGGCGAACGGTGCGGTCCTCGCGGTGGAGCACCTGGCCGGACTGGGCCACGAGCATCTGGCCCTGGTCTGCGGTCCCCGCGGCTCGTGGACCAGCGCGCAGATGCGACGGGCCGCCGGGAAGGCCGCCGCTGAGCGTGGGGTCCGGCTGGAGGTCCTCGGCCCCAATTCGCCGACGGAGCACGGCGGCATCGCGGCGACGCCCGCTGTCCTGGAGACGGGCGTCACCGGGGTGATCGCCTACAACGACCTGGTCGCCATCGGGCTCATCGAGGGGCTCGACGACCGGAACGTACGGGTGCCGCGGGACATCAGCGTGATCGGCGTGGACGACACCGTCGCCGGCAGGCTGAACCGCCCTCGGCTCACCACCGTCGCCATGCCCACCGCGGCGGCGGGGCACACGGCCGTCGATCTGCTGATCCAGAATCTGGAGACGTCCGGCGGGCCGGCCACGGCCCAGACCATGCTGGCGACGTCCCTGGTCGTCAGGGACTCCACCGCCGCTCCGGAGCACCCGGCCGGCTGATCGTTCGTCTCAACTTCTTGACTGGCTAAGGCGGGTGACGTACCGTCACCGCTGTTCACATACACGAACTCGGTTCGCATACGGGAATCAACTCCCGGGGTCGGGGGCGGCCTTCACCACAAGAGCACTCGCATCTGGGCTGACCAGCAACCTGCCCAGCGGCAGGTCGGCAACCTTTTACGGCCGCTGAAACGACTACGGCATGTAGCAGCAGCACCCAGCATTCGAAGACGAAAAGGTGAGGCGAGGATGAGACGACCAGTCGTACTGCGACTCTATGCGGCGCTGGCCACGATGGCCGTTGCGGCCGCGACCGGTGTGGTTCTGTCGATGCCCGAGGCGTCGGCGGCGACCGGCAGCGCCACCGGTTACGCGACCCAAAACGGTGGGACCACCGGCGGTGCGGGCGGGCAGACGGTGCGGGCCACCACGGGGACCGCGATCCATGCGGCCCTGTGCGGCCGGGCCGGCAGCAGCACCCCGATCACCATCGAGGTCGAGGGGGCCATCAACCACGGCAACACCAGCAAGGTGTCGGGCGACAGCTGCAACACCGCCGACGGCGTGATCGAGCTCAAGCAGATCAGCAACGTCACGCTCATCGGCATCGGCAGCGGAGCCGTCTTCGACCAGCTGGGCATCCACATTCGCGAGTCCAGCAACATCATCATCCAGAACGTGACCGTCCGGAACGTCAAGAAGTCCGGCTCGCCCACGTCCAACGGTGGTGACGCCATCGGCATGGAGAGCGACGTCCGCAACGTCTGGGTCGATCACACCACCCTTGAGGCGTCGGGTGGGGAGTCGGAAGGGTTCGACGGCCTCTTCGACATGAAGGACAACACCCAGTACGTGACCCTGTCCTACAGCATCCTGCGCAACTCCGGCCGCGGTGGCCTCGTCGGGTCCAGTGAGACCGAGCTCTCGAACGGCTTCATCACGTACCACCACAACCTGTACGAAAACATCGACTCCCGCACCCCCTTGCTGCGTGGCGGCATAGCCCACATCTACAACAACTACTACGTGAAGCTCAACGAGTCCGGCATCAACTCCCGGGCCGGGGCTCGCGCGAAGGTGGACAACAACTACTTCAAGGACTCCAAGGACGTCCTGGGCACCTTCTACACCGACGCGGCCGGCTACTGGCAGGTCAGCGGCAACACTTTCGACAACGTGACCTGGTCCAGCCCCGGTAGTGAGAACAACCCTGCCGGGCCCAACCCCCAGTCCAACACCACTGTCAGCATCCCTTACTCCTACAGTCCCGATGCGGGCAGTTGCGTGCCGAGCATCGTGACCCAGACGGCAGGCGCCAACAAGGGGCTGCAGGTGTCGAACGGCAACTGCTCGCCGACGACGCCGACCACCCCCACGCCTGACCCCACCACCCCCACGCCGGAACCGACCCAGCCCAGCGGGACGAACCTCAGCATCGGAGCCGGCTCCGACGGCTCCGGCAAGGCCAGCGGGACGAGTTTCGGCAACGTGCGGGACGGCGACATGAGCACCTACTGGTCGCCGGCCGGCTCGACCGGCTCCATCTCGATCAAGTGGGACTCCGCCACCGCGGTGTCCATGATCAATATCCGGGAGGCGTCAGGCTCCGCGGGCAGCATCGGATCCTGGAGGGTCATCAACGGCGACACCGGCGCCGTCCTGACCTCCGGCAGCGGGGCGGGCGTCATCACCTTCCCCCGGACCTCGCTGAACAAGATCACCTTCGAGATCACCAGCTCGACCGGCACGCCGAAGGTCGCCGAGTACGAGACCTACGCCGGATAGCAGCGCGGTCCCGCCGTCCGTCCGGGACCAGCATGCCCCGGACCCGCCGGGCAGGAGCAACGGGGGTCGTCGCATCTGACGGCCCCCGTTCGGGGTGATCAGCAGCGGATGGCGGTCACAGCGGAGCGCGGTGAGGACGGGCTCAGACGCATCGGCGCGCACAACCATGACACCGATCCGCCGCCGGCGGCCATGCTGGCGTGGGCGGTGGCCCAGGTCGGCCTGTGTCTGCTCGCCGCGCCGAGAGTACGGCGGCTGCTGGACCGCGAGCGTGTGGTGGGCGGTGCGCCATGTGGGCGGTGCGCCATGTGGGTGGTGCCAGCATGACGCTGTACCTGTGGCACATGCTACCGGTGCTGGTCGTCGCCGCGGCGTTCTATCTGACCGGGATCGCGCCCGAGCCCGCGTTCGGGTCCGCGGCATGGTGGGGGCTCCGAGTACCGTGGCTGCTGGTTCTCGGCGTCGTCCTGGCCGGTGTGCTGCCGGCGCTGCGGCCGCTGGAGCGCTGGCAGGCGCTTCTGTACGAGCGAGTCCGCCCGGACGTCGACTTGCACCGCCCCTGGCCGCTGTGGCTGGGCCTGGCGACAAGCGTTGCCGCTCTGACCTCCTTCGCCATGCGGGGCTTCGCGCACGACGGCCGGTTCCCCGTACTGCCCGCGCTGAGCCTGGCGCTGGGCACGATGCTGGTGATGGCCAACAGACGGACGGCGGTGCGCCAAACCCCCGATGAGCCCAAGGACGTCTTGACGGAAGCTGCCTGACACCATGGTGGCCAGAAACTGCGACGCGGGCGGGGAGCACCAGGTGACCGGGCGCGGTTTCCCTTGCGCGAGGGGGATCAAGGCCTGGCTGTCGTGCAGGTTCGCCCCCTCGAGATTCCGACGGAGAGGGGCAGGTCGGCCCGCTCGGTGCTCAAATAGATCTTCTACCCTTACGTGACCCGGTCGACAGGATTCGGACCCGTCAGGTCCCCCAGCCGGCGCCGTCCACCACCCTGGGGCCGCGAGGGCGCCTCCGGCACGACCCGCTGAAACAACTCCCACAGCTCATCCGGCACCAGCAGCTCAACGATCCCCACCACAACCAACAGCCTACTCAGCCAACCACATGAGATGACCTCTCAACCGGCGTCCAGCGGCCGTTCGAAGAAGGTCTCTAGAACCACTGTTGCCTGCGTCCCGCTGACCCCGTCGATCGCGTACAGGCGGCGCAACACGTCCTGGAGCCGCTCGGTGGTCGCGGTGCGCACCTTCACCAGGACGGCCGCGCTGCCCGCGATGACGTGCGCCTCCTGGATCTCCGGCACGGCGGCAAAGTCCTCGGCCCGGTCGCCCATCCAAGCCGTCGAGTTGACCAGCACGAAGGCGAGGACCCCGCGGTCGAGCGCCGCGGGGTCGACGTCGATCGTCGTGGCCCGGATGACCCCCTGTTCGCGCAACTTGCGCACGCGCTCGTGCGCGGCACCCGCCGACAGGCCGACCGCCTTGCCCAGTGCGGCGTACGGCTGGGTGGCATCCCGCTGGAGCAGCGATATCAGCTGTCGGTCGATGTCATCCACTGGCTTCATGTAAAGACCATATCTGGTTCGGTTGTATACGTGTTAGCTTGAATTTCATCCTGGTCAATCCTTCTGAGAGGACGCCATGTCCGCCGACGGCCTGTACGAGATCCTGGACGACCGCTTCCGCACCGGACGCTGTACGAACGGCGACAGCAGGCTGGAGGTCCTGCACGACGGCTGCCGCTGGGCCGAGGGCCCGCTGTACCTCCCCGCCTGGCGCCAGCTGATCTGGAGCGACATCCCGAACGACCGCATCCTGCGCTGGGACGAGGCCACGGGTACGGTCGGCGTCTTCCGCACCCCGGCCGGCCACAGCAACGGCAACACCCTCGACCGGCAGGGCCGCCTGGTGACCTGCGAGCAGGGCAACCGCCGCGTCACCCGCACCGAGCCCGACGGGACCGTGACCGTCCTCGCCGACCAGTACGCCGGTAAGCGGCTCAACAGCCCGAACGACTCCGTCGTACGCTCCGACGGCACGATCTGGTTCTCCGACCCGGACTTCGGCATCACCAGCGACTACGAGGGCCATCGCGCCGAGTCCGAGATCGGAGAGTGCAACGTGTACCGGATCGGCCCCGCGACGGGGGACGTTCACCTCGCCGCCGATGGGTTCGCGGGACCCAACGGCGTCATCCTGTCCGCCGACGAGAAGCGGTTGTACGTCTCCGACTCGCGGAACGCCCGGATCCACATGTTCGACATCCGCGAGGACGGCACGCTCTCCGACGGGAAGGTCTTCGCCGAGGGCCGGGGCGACTTCCGCTTCGACAACATCCGCTTCGACGACGAGGGTCGCCTCTGGGCCGCCGCCCTGGACGACGGCATCCACTGCTACGACCCCGACGGCACCCTCATCGGCCGGCTGCGCGTGCCCGAGCCCGTCTCCAACATCGCCTTCGGCGGCCCGAAGAACAACCGCCTGTTCATCACGGCCACCACCTCCCTGTACTCGCTGGTGATGTCGGTGACCGGGGCGCCGCGCCTCTAGCACTCCAGCAACGTTTCTCGGGGTCGAGGAGCCTGGAACTGGACTGTGGACGAAGGAACTTGAAGACCTCCTCCTGCGGGTTGGCGGCAGATTTGCGCGCATCGCGCCGCGGCGGCGGATGTACGAGACGTATGGGGTCCAGGGCGGTGACTGGGGGCCGCGATCTCGCGGGAGCTGGGCCGGCTGCGGCCGGAGCGGGTGGTCGGGGTGCATCTGAACCTGCTGCCCGGGGGCGGGGCCACTGCCGAACCCGGGGAGGCCGAGCTGTCCGCGCTGAGCCCCGCCGAGCGGGAACGCACGCGGGGGATGCCGTGGTAGTTCAATCGCCCGAACCCTCGGCATCGTGCCGAAGCCAGACATAATTGACCGGCTGAGCGGAATTCCAGTTCTCGGCAAGGCCGGGATCGACCGGCACGAACCCGGCCCCCAGATAGCACCTCAGAGCCTTCTCGTTGTCCGGGTACACGCGCATGAAGACATCGGCAAAGCCCGACTGGCGAGCTTGCGCGAGCAGGCCCCGTACGAGCACGCGGCCCAGCCCCTTCCCGCGGGCCTTGGGTGCCACGATGATCCGAGCCAGCTCGACCTCTTCCTCCTCGGCGTCGAACCACAATTCCCCGTAACCGACGAGCGTCTCGCCCTCACCTAGCACATGAGCCCGAACGTCGTCATCCTGCTGCCACGCGGAAATCGTCTGTGCAGGCACGGGGAACTCCTGCCGCCCGCACCACATGACGACTTCCGCGGGAGTAGCCGGCCAGCCCGCGATCACGGCGGCGTGAGCGGTGGCGAAAGGGAGAAGATCCATACGTGACAATCCATCCTGGGCCCGTGATCTGATCCGGTACGGGCACCGGCCATTCAGCCCAGCTGCCGCGCAAAGCTGACGCTACGTGCCCCACTCAGCCACATCCAGTCCGATTCGTGCGCATGCTGTCGCCGTACACGAGCCCCACCGCCCGGCTCCGATCAATCGACAATGCTTGGGAACGCAAGGTCCATACCTAGGACCAACGCCCGATGCCCGCATGATCCCTTGCTCGTTAGGCTCACGAGCGGCCGGTGTGTGGCTGGCCCTTGCATCAGGGGGTAACACCATGCCTGCCAACGCCATGGCTCATGTGCGCATTGCCCGTCCATCACGTGATCTTGGTGCGGCGGAACGGTTCTGAGTTTCGGGTCTCGGTCTGGACATCCTGTATCAGCATGCGGCGGACGGCACGCCCGGCCACCATTCGCTGCTGATGGTCGGCTGGCGGGAGGCTGGTTGGCACCTCGAACTCGTCAATGACCCTGCAGCTCCGATGGAGCCCCAGCCGACCCCTGACGACCTGCTGGTGGTCTACCTCGGCGAACCGGTGGCGGTTCACCTGGTGGACCGCCTCGAACAGCACGGCGGAAAGCGGGTGCCTGCCCACAATCCGTACTGGGATACCTGGGGCGTGACGCTTGAGGACCCGGATGGCTATCGCTTGGTCCTGTCCACCCGGGACTGGTCCAACTGAATCTGTGACGGACACGGAACTTGGACCTTGTCCTACATGGTTGTTGGTCGTTGAGACGTGCATGGGGGGCGTTGGACGGGATCGCGAACATCGATCACGAGGCGGTTTTCACAGCGATCATCTATTCCTCGGCGCCGTTGGCCAGCACGATGACCTCAGCAGTTCTACCCATGTGCCCAGTATCTCTACCTCGGTCTGGTTCCCGTCCTGTCGGTGAAGTAGTCGGTCTACCGGCCGGCCGGGAACCAGACCGAGGTCGTGGTGGAGGTCCCGGGAGTAGTGACGGGGGCGACCGAGACGTCGGGGCCGTAGAAGTACCGATGTCGTCCAGCAGGTACCAGCGGTCCTGGTTGAGCAGGCCGGGCGTGGTTACGGGGAGTCGCCGCTGCCGGTGATGCGCCGGCTCTCCGGCGGCATCGTCTGCACCGTCCCATTCGACCTCGCCTCCGGCCGCCAGCCCCTGATGCGCAAGGCCTTGGACGAACCGCCGGAAGGCAAGGTCGTCGAGGACATCCTCAGCGTCCTTGCGGCCACCGGAGCCCTGACGCAGCGGGACGCGCAGATGGTCCGTCTCGGACGACATGTGAAGGATCTCGTCACGTCCCAGGCGGCCACCGCAGGACGGAAGATCCTGCATCTCTACGCGACCTGGCGCCTCCTTCGCCGCCGCAGCCGTGGCAAGGACGTCACGCACACCCAACTCGCGGTTGTCCGTCAGCACCGGCGGGGTGCCGTCCGGAACGGATCCTGCGTCGAGTCGCCGGCCGGTGCGCCGCGAACTGTTCTATGGCGCAAGCGCCGCGCACACGTCACGGTGGAGCGGGACCACTCTGTCCATCCCGGTCAGTCGATACCTTTTTTCCAACGTCGGTGAGAGACCTGCAAGGGCGACTGAGGCACCGATGTGGGTCGCGCTGCGGTATGCAGCCGCGACAGCGCCTATGCCACTGGAGTCCCAGAAGGACATGAATGAAAAGTCCAGTACCAATCTTCCGGCGCCCGCCGCGATTTCCCTCAGAGCGGTAGCTCGCAGCGCGTCGGCAGTAGCCCAGTCCACAGCGCCCGTCACGGCAATGACGACGTGACCGCCGCGCATACGCGTGACGCGGATACCGAACGGCCTGATACCCAAGGACGTGTTCGGTCGATTTCGGGGACTGCCGTGGCTTTGGGACGGGGACACAAGCTGGTTTTGACAGTTGGAGAACATCGCCGTCACCTTTCGCTTGTTCTTGGCTGTCCGTTCCCATGGGCCCGGGACCGGACAACGAGGGGGCCTGGTCTCGTCACCTCGCCGATGCGGCGATCGACACCCGTTCCGACACGAGGTGGGCATGACCGCCCGCAGCGCGGCACGACCAGGACATGCGGGCCGCAGCCGTCAGCAGCCGGAGGCTGTGACGGCTACGGCGAAGAGCTGTGCCGCTCACACCGCCGGTCGGTGCCGGGCGTGACGGCGCGAATACCGACCCTCCGTGTCGATCACGAGAACCATCGAGAACCGATGTTCCGTGGTGGCCATGAGTACTCCGATCACCGTCGCTTTTTTTGCGAGCTTTCCAGTTATGACCGGCCACCCGCGCAATATGTGACATAAGCGACATTTGGCCCCGGTCCGGTTACCCGGCAGACGGGCCGGGTCATACTGCGCGCCTCATCTGGAGCGTGCCGTGCCAGAACGCGGCCTGTGCTGGCTGACCTGCACGGTCACACTGCGGCGGGAAGTAATATCGGTGCTCCACCAGCAAGATCACGAACTAGATTTTGATCCAGCACCGCCGCACGGGGCCGTGTTCGGAGTCCCGGACGTCATCGAGGATGCCGCCCTGGTGCTCGATCATCTTCACCGAGGCAAGGTTGTCGGTTTCGCAGACGATCAGTACCCGGTCCAGGCCGAGCGTCCGCGCCTCGTCGAGTATCCGGCCCAGCGCCCAGGTGGCGAGCCCGCGCCGACGTGAGGACGGCCGGATGCCGTAACCGATGTGGCCAAACTGCAGCACATAGCCAACGGGATGGTGGACTTCCTTCTCGATCCCGTCGGCGAGGCGGGTCCCGCGGTGCCCATGACTGGGATGAGCGGGGGCAGCATGAAGTTCCCCCGCTGAAGTGGACAGCCTGATACTGGGACGGATCGGTCCCGGAGGAAGTAGTCCAGGTTGAGTGGCAAGAGCAATATGAGTAAGCGGTACACGTCGGAGTTCAAGCGGGACGCGGTGGCACTGGTCCGGTCGTCGGGCCGGAATGTCACCGAGGTCGCCCGGGAACTCGG
>NZ_JBEXID010000132.1:0-13308 GCF_040608395.1 Streptomyces sp. NPDC005181 | reverse complement strand
GCCCCCGCCACAACAGCTATCGCGTCAAGCGCCCCGCCGATACCGGCACCCGTCACCCCACACCCGCCACGATCCGCCTCGCCAACGAACAACCCTTCGGCCTCGTGGCATGACGATCACCACAAGCTAAGTGGCATTGGGCCTTGTGGAGCACCTGACCGCGTGGGGCGCGATCGCTAACGACCGCTCAACGCCGCCTCTGTCCGCTGTCGGTGATGTCACCTGGTGATGTCAGGTTGGATGACCTTACGGAGCGAATCCAGGCTGAGCTGTTCATGGACGGTCGCAACAACGCAGTGGTGCGCCTGCCCGGCCGCCGCTTCCCCTCAGTCGTGACGGGCGAGCTTGACCGCGGAAATCAGCAGGATCACGGCCAATGCGGGGATAAGCATCGCGTCGGAAAACACGCCGAGTAGCAGGCCTCCCAGGACAGCCCCAGCGATCGATCCTCCGACCATGAACATGGTGAAGCGGAGGTTGGCGCCCAGCACTGCGAAGCTTTCGTCACGGCTGTAGCGGGCGAAGGCCACCAGCATGGTTGGCAACGCATCGCCTGGGTGCGCGGCTCGGAGGTCGTGGCCAAGCGGATCACGTCGACGTCCGTTTCCTCGGCGAAGGTGCTCACCTCGTCGATCGCGTCGTACGGCGGGTTCGGCATGGTGCGTGTCGGCGTCGACCGGGACGGCGACGCGGTCATCAGCTACCACTCCGGCGGCGGTGATCGCTCGCAGGTCTGGGCCTCGCGCTGGAGCCGCACCGGCACGCCGGCGTCCCCCCTGCGCACCTCGGCCTCCACCGACAACGTGGGCTTCCACCACGCCCTCGCGACCGACCTCGACGGCGACTCGATGATCGTGTGGACCCGCTACAACAGCAGCAAGCTCGAGTTGGTGGGCCGTCGACTGTCCGCGGGCGGCACCCGCGGCAGCGTCACCACCCTCGGTCCAGGCGACCGGCCCGACCTCGCTCTCGACGACGACGGCGACGGCATGCTGGTCTTCCACACGGTCGTCCCCACGTCAACGATCCCATACAGCTACACCAAGAGCAGCGCCCGCCTGGTCAGCCGTTCCGGCGTCTTCGGCACCACGAAGACGCTCACGTCGGACGGCCGGGTACCCCAGGTCGACGCCCGCCCGAGCTCCCGGTTCACGGTGATCTGGCAGCAGGCCACCCACCCGGGCACGATCAAGTCCGTCACCGGTCCCTGACCGGCGTCTGGGCGGCACCCGGCTCAGCACAGGTGCGCGCGCGCAGCCTCCTGGCGGAGGAACGTGAAAGCCCCTTTATCGCGCCCCATTTGTGCGGTGAAGGAGTCCCGATCACGTCGCGGGGCGCCTTTGCAGAAGTCCACCCGCTCGCCGTCGAAGAGCATGTCAAGCTCGACTTTCTTCGCTGAGATGACATTCGCCCTCCATTCCACACCTGACTTGGTTCCCGGGGCCTTCTCCAGGACGTCGTCCAGGTAGAGGCGTTCCCCTTCACTCAGGGAGTCGCTGTCGATACCGGCGACCACGTGGGGGCGCGGAGTCGAAGTTGACCCATTTTCCGGGGGGAACACACGCCGCGAGCGGCACAAGGGCAGCTATGAGGACGGCGGTGATGGGGTGTCTCATGCACGGACGCTATCAGCGGCACGCACATCGGTCACCGCCCCAGGATCGAACACCGACCACCGAACGAAGCGCTCATTGAGGAACCGCCATCGTGATTTCCGCTGGTCAGCAGGGCTGGCGTGATGTTCCGGTGAGATGCTCGTGCTGATCGGGGGTGAGATCGTTGGTGCGAGATCGTCCGTCATCGTTGGACTTCGGTGTTGCAAGAGTTGCTCTCGGAGCTGTTGGACTGGCGCATGGTCCAGGGCGACTTCGAATTCGCCGGCCGCCGCCCTCTGAGGTCTGTCATGTAGCAGCGCATACCACCAAAGAACGGCCTGGCCAATCCCTGTCTTGTGGCCATCCTGAGCGAGTTCTCACCAGTTGGTGGCCCTGGCCAGGAGCCGTTGCATGGCCAAAGGAGCTGCGTGGATCACAATACTGATATCCGAACCCGCCAGGACTGCATCGATGATTTCTGGGATCTGGCAGCACTCCTAGCAGTCAGGTACGAATCGGAGAGCGAAGGCCAGGATGACTACGCCGCAACTGCCGGCGCGATCTCCGGTGGCGGGGTCACCCAGAGCGGATAGACCTCAATCTTGTTGGGCATGTCCTTGCCTTTGTACACGCGGATTTCACGGACCAGCCTCGAAACGAGCTCGCGCCGGTCGGTCTGGTCAGCCTTCTCGTAGATCTTGCGTGCCGTCAGCAACCGTTCCCTGTCCGGCCGTGTCACGGCCTTCGGCATTTTCTTGATCCTTTCGTGAAGATCGGTGTGCTCACGTAGTAGCGCCCGTTTCCGTGCTTCGATCTCTGCCCGCTCTCGGCGAGCAGATTCTTCCGATATCAGGTCGTTCAGAACAGCGTCCGTCGGCTTGTCTTCCCTGGCGCGTACCCCTGATAGCTGGGCTTCGACTGAGGACCAGCTCAGCGGTTCCTGATGCGGCCACCACGACGCCTACCGGGGGCCGCCGTCCCGGCGGCTAGCCCGCCTCTTCGCTCGAGTGGCGTCCGGATCTTGGGCGGGAGCGCAGAAGTGCCTTCTGAGCTGGGGCGACAGGGCTTGTCGAAGGCTTCTGTCGTTCCAGGCCTGGCCGCCGTCGGCGAGCGGTCCCGAGCTCTGGTCCTGGCTCCAGGACGGCGCACACTTTTACGCCTGTGGCGATGCCGCGCGGATGGCCGAGGACGTCGACCAGGCACTGCGCGACATCGCCGTCACACACGGCGGTCTCGACCACGACGGCGCGGCTTGGTACGTCAAACAGCTCGCCGCCGACAAGTGGTTTGTCCGCGACGTCTACTGATCCGTGTTGGTCGACAGCGAAGAGCCGGAGATGTGCGGGTCATGCCGTGGTGGGGCATGGTGCGCCACGGATGGTCGGAGCCCGCGGGCTGGTCATTGAGGTCCTTCCTCGGAATGGTCAGTGCTCACCGACGAGACCTGGCCCGCCTGCATGATGCGCACCTTGTGCTCGCCGCAGTTCGGGCACGTCGGCCGGGACACCGGCGACGGAACGTGCACGCCGTCCGTCTTGTGGATGATGAAGTCGTGTCCTGCGGCGTCCGTGTGGTGCTCTATCTCGTACGCCTGCTCCCAGCCGTATCCGCAGCGCATACAGGCAAAGGCATAGGCCTCGTGTGCGACGCGGATACCGGGGATCTCGCTCATGTGAGCTCCTCTGGGTGTGTTGAGTGCGGTGTGCGGCGGCCGGCCCGACACACTCATTAGGACCCGGCAGCTACGGTGTTTGTGACAGCAGCCGTCCTGAGCCGACGATTTGGCTGAGCTTCATGTCGGTGCGAGGCCGCCGAGATGTTCGCGCGGGGAGTCCGGCCGCGGCCAGCAGCTGAGCGGCTGGAGGACGCCTCCCGATCGAGCGCGAAGGAGACCGAGCTCGGCAGGGGCACGATGGTCGCTTCGGTTGCCTTGATGCCCGTATATACGGTCATGCCGTCGGCGAGGCCGGGCTCAGTAGTTGCCTGGGGGTGATCTCGGCGACGAGGTCTGTGCTTGCAGCCGGGTGATGAGGACACGCAGGCCCGTGCTGCCTGTGGTGATCTCACGGACGGTGCCCTCGGCATGCTGCATGCAGGGTGACCGGTCAGAGCCAGCCGTTGCGGCGGAAGGTGCGGTGGAGGACGAGGCAGGCGGCGGCCATGACGCCGATGACGAGGGGGTAGCCGTAGGTCCAGCGCAGCTCCGGCATGTGGTCGAAGTTCATGCCGTAGATGCCGCAGACCATCGTCGGTACGGCGATGATTGCCGCCCAAGCCGTGATCTTGCGCATGTCCTCGTTCTGGGCGACGGTCACCTGGGCGAGGTGGGCCTGGAGGATCGAATCGAGCAGGGCGTCGAACGACGTGATCTGTTCGGTGACGCGGGCCAGGTGATCGGCGACGTCACGGAAATACGGCTGTATGTCCGGGCCGACCGGCGGCATCGGCCGGGTGACCAGGGCCTGCAGTGGGCGGTCCAGTGGTGCCACCGCCCGCTTGAGCTCCAGCAGCTCGCGCTTGAGCTGGTAGATCCGGCCCGCGTCGCCGCGACCCGCGTGGTCGCTGAAGACATCGGTCTCGGCGGCGTCGATGTCGATCTGCACCGCGTCCGCCACGGCAAGGTAGTCGTCGACCACAAGGTCGGCTATGGCGTGCAGTACGGCTGCGGGTCCCTTGGCCAGCTGCTCGGGGGCAGCCTCCAGGGCCTCCCGGAGCGGGCCGAGCGAACCGTGCGCGCCATGCCGGACAGTGATCACGAAGTCGGAGCCGGTGAAGACCATGAGCTCCCCGGTGTCCACCACCTCGCTGGTGGCGGTGAGCTGCTCGTGCTCGACATAGCGGCAGGTCTTGAAGACGGCGAACAGCGTCTCGTCGTACCGCTCCACCTTCGGCCGCTGACGGGCATGCACCACGTCCTCAACTGCCAGCGGATGCAGACCGAACAGCTCGGCGATCCCCGCGAACTCTGTCTCGGAGGGCTCGTGCAGCCCGATCCACACGAAGCCGCGGCCGGACTTGCGGACCCGCCGCAGAGCCTCGTCCGTCGGGCCGGCATCGGGCTGCCGTACGCCGTCCTCGTAGGTCACGGAGTTGACCACCGTGCTGCCCAGCGGGGAGCGGGCCGGGTGGCTCAGATCCACCTTGCGGCGGTAGGCGCGGCGCACCGCACGGCGGAGACTGCGGATCATCGGCACAGTGAGCTCCTTCGGACAAGAGGTCGCCAGTGTGCCATCGTCCGGTGCCGGCCTGGAGCAGAGGGGGGCGGGCGTACGACCGGAGCGTCTTCGGACCAGGGTGCCTGAAAGTTCCCCCTCATCCGGCGGTGCTTGTGTGCGGTGTCAGTGGACGAACCGCACGACGGGACGCAGTCGTGAAGTGAGTTCGGCCAGCAGCTGTTCGGCCTGTGGCAGTACGTGGGGCGCGAGGGAGGCGGCGCCCACGGCGATGGCCACTCCGCTCCAGGCCAGTGGGCCCAGCGGCGTGCACCCGAAGAAGTGGCTGACGACGGGTGTCTGGACGAGGGCGATGAGCACGGCGGCGGTGCCGAGGACGGTGGCCAGGACCAGCGGGCTGTGGCGGCGTCCGACGACGGTCTGAGCGAGCTGGGCGCCGACCACACCGCACAGGGCCATGGTGCTGGTGCGTCGTGCTGTTCCGGGGGTGAGGCTGCCGATGAGCCATGCGGTGGTCGCGCCGAATCCCGTGATCAGGCCACGATGGCGGATCTGGCGAGTCAGTGGCTCCCCGAGGAGGGCGAGGCCCACGGGTGTGGTGTCGGATGTGGTGGGCCCGGAGGCGGGTTCCGGATCGTGGGGGGTGACCGCGACCGCCATCGCCGGGAACACGTCGGTGAGCAGATTGACCAGCAGCAGCTGACGTGTCGACAGCGGCGACGTGCCGGCCAGCAGTGTGCCCAGTACGGAGAAGCCGACCTCGCCGGCGTTGCCGCCGAGCAGGATGCTGATGGCGTCGGCCACACTGCGCCACAGGGCTCGGCCTTCGCCGATGGCGTCGATGAGAACGGACAGTTCGTCGTTGGTGATCACGAGGTCTGCGGCGTTGCGTGCGGCTGCCGATCCGCGCGCGGCGATGCCGACTCCGACATCGGCGGCGCGGATGGCTGCGGCGTCGTTCGCGCCGTCGCCGACCATGCCCACGACGCGTCCCGCCTCTCGGAGTGCTTCGACGACCTGGAGTTTCTGTTCAGGTGCGACGCGGGCCACGACGCCGCAGTCCTGGAGCAGGCGGGCTCGCCCCGCCCGGTCCACTGCGGCCAGATCATCACCGGTGACGACAGTGACATCCGGTGGCCAGCCGAGCGCGATCGCCACGGAGCGGGCGGTCTGTGGGTGGTCGCCGGTGAGCATGACGGGCCGTACGCCGGCCTCGCCGAGACCGGCCACGAGCGGGGCGGAGCTGGCGCGGGGGGTGTCGGCCAGTGCCACGAACCCGATGAGTTCCAGCAGTTCGAGCGGCTTGTCCAGGGCATCCGCGGTCTCGCTCGGTGCGAGGCGGCGCTGCGCGACGGCCAGCAGCCGTAGGCCCTGGGCGGCGAGGGCGTATGCCGTGTCGATGGCTGCCGGATCCGCATCGGGGCAGCAGGGCAGCACGACTTCGGGTGCGCCCTTGACGACCAGCATGTCGTGGCCGTCGGCGTCGTTTCCGGTGGCGGCTGCGTAGCCCCGGCTCGCCTCGAAGGGCTTGGCCTGCACGGTGGTCCACCCGGTCTCGCGCGGGGCGGCTGCCAGGACGGCCTCGTCGGTGGCGTGGGCGTGGAAGCCCACCTGCTCGACGACGCGGGGACACGCCCGGGTGGCGATGCGAAGGATCGGTTCCGCCTCGAGATCGCACGCAAGGTGTTCGGTGCCGCTCGCGGTGACCAGGCGGACGACCCGCAAGCTGTTTTCGGTCAGGGTCCCGGTCTTGTCGAAACACATCGTGTCCACGCGTCCCAGCGCCTCCAGGCTGCGCGGCGTGCGTACCAGGACACCGAGCTTGCTGAGCCGTCGCGCCGCCGCCATCTGCGCGACCGTTGCCACCAGGGGCATGCCCTCGGGCACGGCGGCCACCGCGACTGCCAGTCCGCCCTGGAGTGCAGTGCGCACCGGGCGGCCGCGCAGCAGGGACAGGCCGGCCACGGCGGCGCCGCCCGCGAGGGTGAGGGGCAGCACCCGCCGCGTCAGTCGGTGCAGTCGTGCATGAACGCCTGCCGAGGTGGGGACCCGGGCGGCGAGGGATGCCGCGCGACCGGCTTCCGTCTGGTCGCCGGTGCCCACCACCACCGCCCGTGCGTGACCGGCCACCACCGTGGTGCCCTCGAACACCATGCAGCTGCGGTCGGCGACGGACGCCTGCGGTACCGCCGCCACTTGTTTGCGGGTGGGCAGCGACTCGCCGGTCAGTGAGGACTCGTCGACCTCCAGCCCGCTGACCTCAAGCAGCCGGGCGTCGGCGGGCACCACGTCGTTGATGCGCAGCTCGATCACCTCACCCGGCGCCAGCCGTGCGGCCTCGACGACGGACGCCTCACCGGCTGAGGCGTCGGGTAGGCGCCGGGCCGTTTGCCGCTGCCCGGTGACGAGCACGGACAGTGCTCGCTCCGCGCGCAATCGCTGCACCCCGCCGACCAAGGCGTTCACTCCTACGGCGCCGATGACGAGGAAGGCGTCAACCGCAGATCCCAGGAGCGCCGACGCGGTGGCTCCGACCACCAGCAGGGGGGTGAACGGGTCGTCCAGTTCGGCCCACACGGCCCTTGCCAGACGTGCGCTCACCCGCGCCGGCGCGAGGGCCGGGTGCGTGACAGCGGCGCCTGCGACGTGCCCGACTCGGGTCCGTACAGACGTCCATGCGGTGGGCGCGGTCCGCGGCGCCTTGGACAGCCGGGTCATGACCTCGTCCGGATGCAGGGCGTGCCAGGGCACCCGTGCCCTGGGCCGCGGGGCCGTACCGGCGGCGACACCCAGCGCGGCGCACCATCCCCACACCAGGGCCGCGCCCGTGGCGATATTGACGGGACTCAGCCGCACTTCGAGGGGGAAGGGGACCCGCTGGGACCGTGCTCCCCGGGTGAGCACCAGAAGCTCGGAGAGTGTGGTGCCCGCCTCCGCGAAGAACTTGGCACGTCCGCTGACCGACCGGGCCGCAGGAACGGCGGACAGCAATCGCCATGTCCCCTCCAGCCCGCGCAGGGGCAGAATGTCCGCGCCCCAGACGACAGCACTGCGCTCGTCGGTGACCGCGACGGCGATGTCACTGCGGAGCAGCCCGTCGAGCACGTCGCGGGCGGCCGCGGTCAGCCCCCGTTGCGCTGCCTTCCGGTCGTGCGGGACACGCGCCACGGTGAGGACGGTTCGGCCCTCGCTCTGCAGGGCGGCCACCACCTCGGCCAACGGGATCTCGGTGGAGGCGAGTTGGTCGGCCAGGGTGCCGAACTCGCCGAGGGAGTCGTCGTCCACCACCACGACGTGCAGGCCGGCCCGGCGTGCTGCGTCCAGCGCGGCCTCGGCCATCGGGTCGACCTCCCAGCCGACCAGGACGGTGCCGACATCCGCACCACGCACCGACGCGATCATCAGCCCCGCGTCCGATGCCGTCTCATCGGGCACCGGTCGCAGGCCGAGTCGCGGTTCACCGGACGGCGTTGCCTCGTCCTCGGGTGCGATCAGGGCGGAGGTGGCTTCCTGCCACAACCGGTGGTGATCCCAGCCGGCCCTGCTGGGATGAACCTCGAGCACGGTGCGCCGAGTGCTGCGCAGTGCTTCGGGATGCAGGACCACGGTGTCCACGAGCTCCAGCCGGCGCAGCCGCTCGGGGTCGCGGACCAGCACGTCCTCGCGCGCAAGGGCACTGCCGAGCCCCGCGGTGAACGCCGCCGGACCGTAGCGTGCCGCCTTGGGCACACCGGCCAGTGCGGTCTCGGCCGCCCCCTTGAGGCTGCGGGTGAACAGCAGCGTGGCGGCGGCGCCGCCCAGCATCCCGTTGACCGCGGCGTCGGCATAGTCGTCGCCCGGGCAGGGACGCAGCGACGGCCGTACGGTGTCGGCTCCGGCCACCGTCAGCCGATCGGGGGCGCACAGGGTGTCGTGCACCGCGTCGAACGTGGCGAGCTGGGCCAGGGATTCCACCAACTGGGCGGTTCGCAGTGCCGCGTCGAGCAGCAGGGGCGTCGGTGACTGCCCGATCCCGCAGACGGCCGCATGGGCGGCGGCCAGGAGCAGATCGCCCGTGTCCGGGCCCAGCGCACGGCTCAGCGCCGCGCGCACCCGTGAGTCCTCACGCATGACGACGACCGCGGCCACGAGGATCTCCGGCGCGCGCTTCAGAAAGGCTGCCCGGGCCACGACGGCGGTGGCGATACCCGCTGCATTGCACGCCAGGGCGACGGCGTCGGCGCGTACGCCCCCGACGGCGCCCGGGTGCGTGTGTTCCAGCGTCTGATCACCGACGTGCACCAGCCCGTGCTCGGCGGCCAGTTCGGACACGTTGTCCACCACGCACTCGCTGAGCGCGTCTTCGGTGGTCTGCACGACCAGTCGTCCCAGGCCGCCGTCCCAGTAGGCGATCAGCACGTCAGGGTGCTCGGCCAGCTCGGCGGCCACCTTTCCGGCGGCCGCCTCGAGTCGCTGCATGGTTCGAACGGGCTCGTCCGGGTGGTGCTGCAGTGCCAGGTGCATCCGGGATCCGGCACGCCAGTAACCGACCTGAGGGGTCATGGCGTTACGGGCGACTCTGCCGACCCGCAGCGCGGATGCGGAAACGGCCGCCGCCCCGCTCGCAGCCTCGCGCGCACCGGCGCTCACGAGCTCAGCGGCCATCCGCACCGCATCCGAGGCCGGCGGGGCGATCCGGCGGGTGGCCTCGGCCGGTGCGGCCAAGACGCTCTGGAGGACCACGGCGGGCAGCCCGGTCAGCAAGCGGAGCAACATGTCTCACCTTCACGGGCTTGCCGCACGGGCCGGGGCGGAACGGTCGTCGCAAGGAAAGGGAGGGCGGCCTCAGGGCTTCTGCCGCGCACCCGCCTTGGCGCGCGAGGTACTCGTGGCGGTGCGCTTGGCCGAGCGTTTCTTCGCCGTCCCCGACGCGCTCGTCGACTTGGCCGGGCGGCTCTTCGCCGCCCCCGAGGGGGGCGTCGCCTTGGCCGAGCGCTTCTTCGCCGCCCCCGACAGGGCCGATGCCTTGGCCGACCTGGCGGCCTGCTTCGCCTGCAGCCCTGCGGTGCGAGCCCCGCCGGCGGTCCCGGCAGCAGCGACATCCTTGGGACGCGGCTGCGTCAGCCACACCACCGCGGCGCCCGCCACGGCCACCGGCCACTCGACCACACCGGCCACGCCGAGCAGTCCGGCACCGGTGTATGCGGCAACACGTCGTGCCTGCGGCGAGACGATCCCGACAGAGTCCAGCACACCGTCGACGATCCCCTTGACCCGATCCGCACCGGGAACCCTCTCCACAGAGGCCGTCATCATCTGCACGGGGTGTGCCAGCGTCTCCTGGACGGGATGCTTCAGCTTCGTGTCCCTTGAGCCACGCGCATGGGAACCGTCAGTCATGGTTGCTCTCCTCCGTGGGGAAGGTGTGGCGGTCGGTGACGACCGTGACGCCTCTCACCTTTCGACAACCTTGACCAGATCACGCAATTCCGGCAAGTCTGGACGTATCTTCTTGCCGCCGAATGAGGTAACCGACGGTGGAGGCCTCGCGCCGAGAGCCTTCCCAGCTACGACGAGTCCGAGGAGGCCGGCCGGCCGGCCGGTCCCTACGGGGGCCGCCGCAGACCGCCGACCGGCATCCGCGCGTGTCCTGGCTGCGAGGGGGTGCGGACGTAAGTGCCCGGCCCCGCCCACAGCCGAATTCTCGAACGCCGACCTCCCCAGGAAGCTGTCTCATGCGCATCGAACTGACCTGGCCGCGTCGCGGTGCCGAAGACCGGACTCTCGCCCTCGCGCTCCCCGGCCTTCCCGCCGCCGACCTGCTCCGCCCTGCTGTGCGGTACGCGGGCCGACTGTGCACTCCTGGTGGCCTCCGGCTCGCCGTCGCATGCGCGGAGCCCGTCATCGGAGCCGCAGCGCACGCCGCCGGCGCCGGCGCACTCACCAGGGCAGCCCTGCCGTACGCCTTCCGCTTCGCCAGGCAAGCACTCGACAGCGGCACCCCCGCCGCCGTCCCGGGCCCGGCGAGCGAGTCATCCCACGCCCGGACTCGCTGACCGCCCGTGCCCTGAGCAGCCCGTCGGGGTGTCGGGAAAACCCCGGCGGACGACGGCGATGAAGTCAGGGCTCATGAGGGCCGTGATGTCGCCGGGAAGACGAGTCAGAGCCAGTCCTTGCGCTTGAAGACCACGTACAGCCCGAGGCACACGACAGCCATCGACGCGAGTGCGAAGGGATACCCGAGGGCCCAGCTGAGCTCGGGCATTTCCTCGAAGTTCATGCCGTAGATCGTGCCGACCAGGGTCGGGGCGAAGAGGATCGCCGCCCAGGACGAGATCTTCTTGATCTCCTCGTTCTGCGCGTGGCCGGCTTGGGCCAGCTGCTTCATCTCCTCGTTCTGCCGCTGGTTGACCAGGGTGGCATTGACCGCGAGGATGTCCTGCAGCGCCAGTCGGAAACCGTCGACACGTTCGGTGACGTGGGTGGAGTGGTCGGCCACATCGCGCAGGTACCGGCGCAGTTCCTCGTCGATTCCGTACTTCTCGAATCCGGCGCTCAGTCCTTCCAGGATCCTGGTCAGAGGGCGGGTCGCGCGCGCGAATTCCACCACTTCCCGGGAGAGCTCGTAGATCCGGCGGGACACCTTCGGGTCGCCGCTGAAGACTTCGGTCTCGATCTCGTCGACGTCGTTCTCCACGCCGGCCACCACGGGCGCGTAGCCGTCGACGACCGCATCGAGGATCGCGTACAGCACAGCCTCAGGGCCACGCTTGAGCAGATCCGGGGTGTCCTCCATGCGGCGTCGGACCGCTGCCAGGTCCGGCGCGGCCCCGTGGCGCACGGTGATCACGAAATCGGGTCCGACGAAGACATGCAGCTCACCGAAGTCGACCTCTTCGGCGGCATCCAGATAGCGGGCGGCGCGCAGCACCACGAACAGCGTCGCGCCGTAGCGCTCCAGCTTGGGTCGCTGGTGTGCCTCCAACGCGTCCTCGACGGCGAGCGGATGCAGATCGAACTCGTCGGCGACGGAAAGCAGCTCAGCTTCGGTCGGGCGGTGCAGGCCGATCCAGGCCATGCCGCCGTCCGCCTCGCGGAGCCTCTGGAAGGTCTCGGCGAGCGAGTCATGGGTGCTGGTGCGACAGCCGTCGCGGTACAGCGCGGCAGCGATGACGCTGGTCTCATGGGACGGCTGCTGCTCGGTCGATGCAGCCGCGCCGGACCGCTCATCGGTGGGGCGGGGCGCGGCCGGGCGCTTGGCCTGCTTCTTGAATGCGCGCAGGGCACGCAGACGACGTTCGGACACGACGGGACCCTTCCGTGGGGCAGGAAGCAGAAGGCGTAGGGATGCGTGAGGAAACGCCGCAGACGCCGTCGTCCGATCCGGCTAGGTTCCGGTCGTGGCAGCGTCTCGCGGCGTACGACTGGGAGGTTCACCAACCATCGTGGTCTCACCTGCCTTTCGGTACGCGCTGGACTCGGCCAGCGAGGAGCGTATACCCGCTGGGTGGCCACCCTGGGCCGATGCCGGTCGTTGAGGGGCTCGCACTCCACCCGGTACTGGCCAGGCGTCCATCCCGGCTGCTACGTGAGCTGCGGCCCCTCCGGACCACCACGCTCCAGCGTCACTCCATCGCCCCGCGGAGTGGCGGCGCACTCCCGGAGCCGGCTGATGTACCGTCAGGACATATCAACTCCCGTATACCAAATGACCCCATACTCCAACAGGGGCCGGGCAGTGCCGCCCCTGACGACTCTGCGGGGTGCCTTGCGCATGTCGGATGTCGCGTTCATCGGCCTCACGGTCGCGGTATTCGTCCTCATCGGCCTGGCCGCCAGGGGGGTAGGACGCCTGTGAGCGTGGAGAACATCGTCGGACTCGTCGTTGCCGCGTGCCTCGTGGTCTACCTGGTCGTCTGCCTGATCTTCCCTGAGAAGTTCTAGGAGAGAGCCCGGATGAACGACACCCTCGCGGGCTGGCTCCAGGTGCTCGCCCTGGTGGTCGCGCTATGCCTCTCGTTCCGTCCGCTGGGCGGCTACATGGCCCGCGTCCTGACCACCGATCACCATGGCCGTGCCGAACGCCTGATCTACCGGGCAGGCGGAGTGAACGGCGATGCCGACCAGAAGTGGTCGGTCTACCTGCGCAGCGTCCTGGCTTTCTCCGCGGTGTCGGTGCTGTTCCTGTACGCGGTCCTGCGCCTGCAGAACCATCTGCTGTTGTCGCTGGGAATGAAGCCGGTCACCGCGGACCAGTCCTTCAACACCGCGGCATCCTTCGTCACCAATACCAACTGGCAGTCGTATTCCGGCGAGTCGACCATGGGCTATACGGTCCAGATGGCGGGCCTCGCGGTGCAGAACTTCGTCTCCGCGGCCGTGGGTATTGCCGTCGTCACCGCGCTGATCCGTGGCTTCACGAGGAAGAAGACCGATCGCGTCGGGAACTTCTGGGTGGATCTGACGCGTACTACAGCAGCAGATCTTGTGACGGTTGATCGGTGCTGTCGTTGAGTGGTCATGCTGGTGGATGTGACGGAGGAGCATCTCAGCCTGTGGGC
>NZ_JBEXID010000131.1:0-13433 GCF_040608395.1 Streptomyces sp. NPDC005181 | reverse complement strand
CGGTGGCGGCGGTACGACGTACCCCAGCACCTCGCACCAGAAACGAGCGACGCGCTCAGGTTCTGCGCAGTCGAAGGTGACTTGGAACTGCTTGATCGATGCCATCGGTCCACCGTAGCGGCGCGTGCTGCTCACCGAGACCCTGGGGTGTCATCGCCGTGCGGGTCGAGGTCTCGCATGACATGAGTAGCGCCGACGGACCAGATCGCCTGAGACGACGAGCGAATCGGACCAGATCACCTGAGACAGGGGCCAATTCGCATGAGACGGGACACCCGGCGAGCGGGGGCATCCCAGGCCGTGACGGCTGTCTCAGCCAATCCAGTCCACCCAGGTCAGCGGCATCTGCGGCGACTAACTTCGCTGAGAAGAGACACGAACTAGCGAAAAGGTGATGGAACTGTAGGCTCCGCGACCGGATGCGCAATGTCGACGCTCGAACTCCGGCGCACCCATGAACTGATCCGACAGTTCGCCGCCATGCTCGATACCCGCGATGCCGCACCGCTGCAAGAGTGGCTCGACCAGCTCACCAACAGCGGACTGACACCCTTCGCCAGCATCGCCACCGCCCTACGCGAAGACCAGAAAGCGGTCGCCCAGGGAATCACCACCCCCCACAACTCCGGAGTCAACGAAGGCCGCATCACCGACGTCAAACTCCAGAAACGCGTCATGGGCGGCCGGCCCGGCGTCCCACTCCTCCGCCACCGAGTCGTACTGATCGCCCACCTACGCCGCCACTACGCAGACCAGCGGACCCTCGCTCCAAGATGATCTCGGGCTACGAAAATCTTGCCTGAGCCACGTTCATGTGTACGCCGACACATCGGGCCACGGCATGGCCCTGCGGTTCAGCTCCTGCCAGATCTTCCGGGCCCCGTAGACACGGTAGTTGGCCTGGTGGACCTCGTGAATCAGCTCCTTGAGTTCCGTATCCCGCACCGTGCGGGCGGACGGGGACGCCAGGCGTTTCTTGTGGGCGTAGTAGGGGGAAGGGGCGATCTGGCAGTCGTGCTCGGTGAGCGTCCTGCAGATCGGCTCGACGCCGCCGAAGCGGTCCCGGCGCCCGTCGATGAACGCTACGAGCGCAGATGTGGCCGGTCGAGCTCGGCCACGAAGAAACGTGCCGCGGCTTTCAGAATCTCGTTCGCACGCTTGAGTTCGGCGATTTCCTTCTTCATCGCCTTGATCTGCGCGGACTCCTCCATCCTCGTCCCCGGACGCTGTCAGGAGTCGATCTGGTCCTGCCGGACCCACTCGCGCAGCGTCTCGGTCGAGCCGATGCCGAGCTTCTGGGCGACCGCCTTCAACGCGGCGGACTCGTTCGGGTAGTCGCCGAGGACCTCGGCAACCATGCGCACCGCACGGCCACGCACCTCAAGCGGGTAGGAGAGGGTCGTGCCATGACTCGACTCCACCCAACGCGGGACAGTCCGGAATCTCTACCGAACCCGGGCCGGTTCACGTAGGCTCCAGGAGAAGCACTAAGAAGCGCGGAGGTTGGGCGATGTCGGAACGCTTGGCCTGGGGTGCTGGGGCAGGAGTCTGCTCCGCCGGACATCCTCGAAGTTGCTCCGATGGTTGAATCCGAACCCGGTCGATCGAGCGGGCCGAAGACACCAGGTCGGCACCACCGCACGATCATCAGACGGAAACTCGCAATCCCCGAGCCTGCAAAAGAGGTTGTCTACCGCCAGAGGCTCAGCCAACGCATACACGAGCTCCTCGATCGCCACACGGTGGTGAAAGTCTTTGCGACCGCCGGTGCTGGCAAGACAACCGCGGTCGTTCAGGCTCTTCGCGACCTCGATAGGCCTGTTGCCTGGGTATCGCTCGACGGGACGGAGCAAGCGCCGGGGCGGCTGCTCGTCTATATCGAGGCGGCTGTCGAGGACATAGTCTCCAGTGCAGCGGATGTCGCCTCGGATGCTCTGAGCAGCAGCCTTCAGATCGGTGAGGCAGCTGGACTGCTTGCCGAAAGCCTGCAGGGCAGTCGGCTCATTGTGGTCTGCGACAACGTGGAGCGAATCGCTTCCGACGAGAGCTGCACCGCGGTGCTGTCCTCCTTCGCCCGCTACCTGCCGTCCGACGCGAACCTCGTACTGATCTCGCGCGTCGACGTCCAGCTCGACTTGGTCTCGACCAGCGAGCGCGACCGGGTCGGCGAGCTGGTCGAGACCGACCTTGCCTTCGACGTCCAGGAGGCGAGCGCGGCACTTCGAATAGTCGGTGACGTCGACGTGGACCCCGCGCAGGCAGTAGCCGCGATGGAGGGATGGGTAACCGGCGTCTTGTTCAAGGGGTGGCGCCACGCCCGGTCTCGCGAGATGGATCGTGACTCACTACACTCCTACGTCGCCGCAAACATATTCAACTCGCTTTCCCTGACTGAACGAACGTTCCTGCTTCATACGAGCCCGTTGGGCGAGATATCGGTCGACGGAGCCCGGGCACTGGGCCAGGAGAATGCCGCGCACATCATGGCCGACCTCCGGGGCCGATATCTTCCGGTGACGTGGTCCGCCGATGGTTCGCGCATGACGCCCCACCCCATGTTCCGCGACTTCCTACAGGTGGCTCTCGAACGGGAGGACGCCAAGACGATCGGCGAGGTGCGTCGCAGACACACAGAAGTCCTGATCGCCAACGGCGCGCACGAGGAAGCCGTCGATGAGCTGCTTCGGCTCGGCGATGTGGAGGCGGCTGGGCGGTTGGCCGCCGCCGCCCTCCCAAGCCTGGTTGCGCGGATGGACTTCGCCCTGGCGGCACGTTGGCTCGATGCACTGGGTGCGTCGGTCCGGACCCCGACTCCGGAGATCGGATCCGTCGTCTTGCACGTTGCCTTTGCACTGGAGCAATGGGGTCGCGGAGTTGAGTTCATCGATCGGCACGGCTATGACTGGCTTCCAGAGCTGGGGGCTCCCAACTCGGAGGAGGCCCGCGTCCTAGCTTGTTGGTCCCTTTGGCATTCCGGACGGATCGACGAGGCCCGATCCGTCGGCGACCAGCTGCCACCTGGTCGGAACCGGCGCATCGCCGACACGTTGATCGCGGGCGCAACCGGCGAGGAGCCGCCACCCTTCCCGGAATTCTCAACGATGCCCTCCGGCCCACTCGACGGTTTACTGATGCGCCTGGCCTTCATCCGCGGTCGCCTTGACGGACTCGACGACCCAGGCACGTTCGACCCGTGGCGCACTATCCTCGGGGGTCCCTGGGTCGTTGCTGCATTGCGCGCCACAGGGCGCTTGGAAGCCGCGATGGCTATGTACGAGCCTCGTCGCGGTTCGTCGCAGCCGGTTTGGTTGCATGGCGTCGACGCCGTCGATCTCATGCTGGACCTTGGCCGCGGAGAAGAAGCCTGGTCCTTGCTTAAGCGGGGGCGGGACCTCATTGCGTCAACAGGCTCGAAGGTGTACTGGAACATGAGCCTTCTCGCTGAAGCCAAGCTGTGGCTGCGCCTCGAAGGCAACAGGGAACGTGCCGACCGCGTGCTAGCGGCGGCGGCTGCCAACGGCGCCTCGGACTATGCCCTGACGCGCGAGACGTGGCAGCTTTGGACGGGTCTTTCCATGCTGCTGCAAGGCAGAGATGCTGAGGCGCAGGAGCATCTCTCGGCATGCCTGCTGAGTATGCAGAGAGGAGACCGTCAGCTCGATCTCCCGACGGCTGCGGTGTACCTGGCCGAGGCGCAATGGCGGCTCGGCCTCGAGGATGAGTCCGACGCCACGGCAGAGCTGGCCATCGTCTCTGCCTCGGCCCACGGGACTCATCACTTGCTGCTGACAGCGTTGGCGGACATGCCATCGGTTGCGTTCAGGGCGGCGGACACCAAGCCCAGTCGCATGTCGAGCTATCACGAGGTCCTCGCCGTGCTCTCGGGCCGGCACCCCGTGCGCGTGAATGTGAGTGCGCCACGTCTCGTCCTCGAGGAGTTCGGAAAGCCGATTCTCACGGTCGACGGGAATGTGGTCCAGCCCCGCCTGACGAAGAGTGTGGAGCTGCTCAGCTATCTGCTCGTAAGCCCTGACCGGAGGGCTACACGCGATGAGCTTCTCGGCGCGCTCTTCGACGGCCGCAACGATGCTGCCGGCCGAAGCTACCTGCGCCAGGCCCTCTTCCGGCTTCGCCAGGCGCTCCCCGCAGACCTTGCGCCGTCGCAGGATGGGGATGTCTTCAGTTTGGTTGGCCCGGAGCTGGCGATGGGCTCGGGCCAGCGAGCTGTTGACATTGTCGCGCAAGCCGGAAGGCAACACGGAGAGGTTCGACTCCAGACGCTCTTGCACGCCCTCAGCAGTGCAGAGGGGGGCGCATTTCTGGCAACGGTGTCAGACACATGGGCCGCGGAGCGTCGCGTGGCTCTGACCGAGATCTTGCTGTCGGCCAGAGTCGACGCAGCCAAGTTGGCCTATCGATTGAACCGTCTTCGTGAGGCGAAGGGTCTGGTCGACTATGTGCTCCGCGACGATCCCTACCGCGAGCAGGCCTGGCAGCTCGCGATCCAGCTTGAGTATGCCAGCGGCAGCGATGACGCAGTGTTGACGCTTTATCAGCGGTACGTCGCACGGATGAGGGAGCTCGACGTCGCGCCGTCCAACGAGGTTCGCCGACTTGTCACCCAACTGCGCCAATAAGGGCTCGCGCAGATAGGCGCGATGGGATACCTCGGTAGTAGAACAGGTACAGGGCCTGTTGATCATGGAGTTGCGACGCTCTGTGATCACCGGGAGACCTGTGCCTGCCCTGCCATCATGGCTGACCGAACCCCTCTGGGACCAATCCGCGGCGCTGCTGCCGCAGCGGTCGGTCTACGATCGGCCCACCCGCTGGGCTGCCACCGCCCGCGGATCAGCGACCGGGTCGTGTTCGACAAGCTGCTCCAGCTCCTGCGCTTCGGCTGCTCCTACCAGGCGATCGCCGACACAGATGGTCCGCAAGGGCGGCGTGGATGCTGCGTTGTCGGCGGCGCTTGCGCCGTGGTGCAAGCCGCGGGCGGTGCACGACCCGGGCAAGATCCTGCTGGACCTTGCGCTCGCGGTCGCACTTGGCGGGGACTGCCTGGCCGATGTCGCGATGCTGAGGGCCGAACCGGCCCTCTTCGGGCCGGTGGCCTCCGACCCGACCGTCTCCCGGCTGGTCGACACTCTCCCCGCAGCGGGCTCTCGGGCACTGGCCGCCATCCGCACCGCACGGGCCGAAGTCCGCGACCGCATATGGCGGTTGGCCGGGCCCGATGCCCCGAACGCCGTCGGGCAGGTGATCGTGGACATCGACGGCGTGCTGGTGCTGGCCCACTCCGACAAGGAGGACGCCACACGGACCGGGAAGAAGACCTATGGACATCATCCGCTCATGGCCTTCGTCGATCACGGACGCGGCGGCTCCGGAGAATCCGTCGCGGGGCTGCTGCGGCAGGGCAGAGCGGGCAGCAACACCGCCGCCGACCACATCCAGACCACCCGCCTGGCGCTGGCCCAGCTGCCGGGGAAGTTCCGGCGCGGTCGGCACACCCTGATCCGCACCGATTCCGCCGGCGGTACCCACAAGTTCCTCGGCTGGCTCACCGCGCGCGGACGGTGGCTGTCGTACTCGGTCGGCATGACCATCACCGAGCAGATCCACCAGGCAGTGCTGCGGGTTCCCGCCTCGGCGTGGACGCCGGCCTTCGAGCCCAGCGGCGAGATCCGTGACGGTGCCTGGGTCGCCGAACTCGCCGGAGATGTCCTGGACGGCTGCGCCGGGCATGCAGCTGATCGTCCGCAAGGAACGCCCGCATCCCGGTGCCCAGTTGCGTTTCACGGACGCCGACGGCATGCGCCTGACGGCGTTCGCCACCAACACCAAGGACGCCACGATCGCCGCGCTGGAACTGCGCCACCGCCAGCGGGCCCGCGCCGAGGACCGTCTCCGCACCGCCCGCTCAACCGGCCTTACCGACCTGCCTCCACGACACCGCGCAGAACCAGCTTACGAGCAGCACCACCCCGACCGGAGCCGTGGAACCCGGCGCCCACCCGACGCGACAGCAGGGCCATCAACCTGCCCACAGGCTGAAATCTCCGCTCCCAACAAGCAGAAAGGGTCCGTCAGCGAGCTGACGAACCCTCATGCAAGATCGACGGTTAAACACCAAGCTAACACCCTGTTCGCGGTCTTATTAACGCCTTAACCGCGACGATGAGCCGCATCCCCGGAGAACTGGAGGCATGACCATGAGGACCGGTGCGGAGTACCTGGAATCTCTACGTGACGGGCGTAACGTCATCATCGACGGTGAGCGCATCGAGGATGTGACAAAACATCCTCTGACCCGTGGCTACGCCGCGCAGGCCGCACGCTTCTACGACCTGCATCACGAGCCCGAGAACCAGGCTTCCCTGACCTTCGTCGACGAGGACGGCACGCGACGCCCGGTCGGCTGGTTGTATCCGCGAAACCAGCACGACCTCGAACGACGGCGCGACTACGCCAACCAGGTGATCCGCAGCTTTGGCGGCGGCGCGTTCGGCCGCCTCCCCCAGAGCAACAACGGCAACTGGTACGCCTTCGTGGACGACACCACCCCTTGGGCTGAGCTGTCCAAGGACACGCCCGCGACCGTCGACCTCGCCCGCAACATCATCGCGGACTTCGAGGCCAACCGCGACGCGGACCTCTGGACGGTCCCCCTGCTCAACGACGTGCAGCGCGACCGCTCGGACCCCTCGGTGGCCGCACGCAACCCGATGCTCCGCGTCAAGGAGCGCAATGACGAAGGCATCGTGGTCGCCGGCTGGAAGGGGGTCTCCACCGCGGTCATATTTGCCGACACGATACTGCTCGGCAACATAGTGAAGCCTGGGACAGAACCGGAGCACATCATCTGGGCGAGCGTCCCGGTGAACCACCCGAACGTCACGCACGTGGGACGCCGTTCCAACGCCACACCCGCCGAGTCCGCCTTCGAGCGGCCGTTGTCAAGCCTCGGCGACGAACTCGACTCCATGGCGTACTTCGATGACGTCTTCATCCCGTGGGAGCACATCTACCACCTGGGCAACGTCGATCACTCCAGGTTGTATGCGCAGCGTACGTTCGATTTCGAGCACGCCGACACCCTGCACCACATGATCGTCAACGCGGAGCTCATGACCGGACTGGCGGTCCTCGTCGCACAGTCAACCGGAACGGCTCAGCACCCGGTCGTGGGATCCGACATCGCCGACCTCGTCCGCTTCCACGAGACGCTGCGCGCCTTCAGCATCGCTTCGGAGGCGACCGCGTTCGTGACGCCCAGGGGGCTGTGCAAGCCGAACAACATCTTCTACGACTTCGGCCGCGCGCACTACCTCGAGAATGTGGGCCGGCTGACGGAGAAGCTCGTGGAGATGTGTGGCCGCTCAGCGGTGTTGTCGCCGAGCGAGAAGGATTTCGAGGTTCCCGAGATCGGCACCAGGCTTCTGGAGATGTTCCACGGCACGACGTTGAGCGCGCACGACAAGGTGCGGCTCTTCAAGTTCGTCCAGGACCGGTTCCTCAGCGACTGGGCCGGACGCTTCAGGTCGTTCGAGAGGTTCCAGGGCACGCCGTTGTTCCTCATCAAGCTGCTGACGATGCAGCGCATCTCGACCGACCCCGGCGGCTCCATCACCGAACTGGCCCGCGAGGCAATCGGTCTCGGCACCACCGACGAGATGACCGCACGCGCCGTCGCCGAGCGCGAGGAGTTGTTCGCCTCGGTAACTCCCGTCGCTAGCGAGCCTGCGCTCGCTCGGGCCGCCGCAGCCAACCAGGGCTTCTCCCTGGACGACAAGGATCAGCCCGACTACATAAAGACCCAGGACGCATGACCGCTGCCGATGTGCTCGGCCCGCAAGAGCCCGCGGGCCGAGCACATCGGCAGCGCGCTTCGCCCGCCGGCGATTCAGGAGGCCGTCCATAAACGCGGTCCGGCTGCCCTCAACGGGCGTTGTCACGTTGTGGCGAGTGTGAGTGCCTGACGGTGCGCAAGGGCGTCGTCGGCCTGGGGCGTTGACCCTGGATCAGGTCGTCGCGGGCTGGCCGACGGCGCCGTTGATCTGCTCACAGTTGGCGAAGCGGACGGTCATTTCGGCTCGGTAGTCGGGGGCGGTGTGTAGGTGGCGCGGGGTCGGGAGTGGGGGGAGATGCCGCTGAACGCGGACAGGAACCGCTGGGCCCCGCCCACGCTACGGCTCCTCGACCTCATGGCACCGGCACATCACGCTCGCCATGCTTCGCGACGCGGTCACCGGAACCACCTGGCTCCCACCCGCAGCCCGCGCCTGACCCCCCAATCAGCCGCTGACCATCCGTCACCCGCCGCCACCCACGCTCAAAACCGTCACAGCACGTAACCGCGGTGAATGTTTACCCCAGTAGCCCAATGCCACGCGATAGGATGTGAGCCATGTCGGCCTCGGAATTGACTGCCGTCCAAAGTCAGCGTGATGGCGCTGTCGTGACCATCAAGCTGGCAAACGGGAATGAGAATCTACTCAATCCCGATATCATGAACCAACTGCACGACGCGATCGCCGCTGCTGATGAAGACGAAGCTGTGCTTGCGATCGTGCTCACCGCAGCCGGTGAAAAGTTCTGTGGCGGACTCGACGTCGCGGAGATCCAAAATGGTGGCGATCCTGTCGAATTTGCCACCGCGCTCGTGAGACTGCTGAAACTGATGCCGCAGATCGGCACAGCTCTGGTGGCCGCGATCAACGGTGACGCCCTTGCCTCAGGCTTTTCGATCGCGTGTGCCTGCGACCTCGTGGTAACCGTCCCGGAAGCCCGTCTCGGCACGTTCGAAGCCGGCATCGGAATCTGGCCGATGATCGCCCAGGTGCCACCGCTCCAGCGGCTGATGCCCCGACATGCGCTCCAGAACATCATCACCGGCGTGCCGTTTTCCGCGGAGGAGGCGCTACAGTTCGGCGCAATCAACCGGATTGTGACTGCTGATCGTCTGCACCGTGAGTCAAGGGAAATGGCCTTGGCCGCGTCTGTCGCAGGTCCGATGCTGGCCACCGGCCGCAAGTCCTTCTACCGTTTCTGTGATCTCTCGTATGACGATGCGCTCGACGAGGCCCTCGACGCCTTCACCGAAATGCTCAAGTCGCCCTCTACGCACTAGTATCTCATGGATGTACGGTTGACGCTCTCGGACGGTGCATTCACCTTCAAGTGATCCATGTCGGCTACGCCTTCGTGGAACAGGCTGAAATGAGAGATTGACCTCGATTCGTCCGCTCGCCATCGACGGCCATGGCGAGATGTGCCGGAAGGATATGGGCCGGGAGTCGGTCGCACTATTCAAGGAATTCCCGTCCCAGATATTCCTGCACGATGCCGGAGAAGTCCTGGCCTTCTCCGATGATCCTGCCCTCCGCATCGATCACCAGGGCGTATCCATCGGTGTCCACAAGATATGTGAGGCCATCGAATGTGTACGTTCCGGGGGGTTTTCACGGCGGCTCCCGATATTTCGATTGCCCGGCCGGTCTCGATGCGAGCACGAGCTCTTCGCCTGGTCGCCCAGGGTTTACCCGTCAGCCCGGACGCGTATCGCATGAATGGGTGATTCCCCCTGCTCGTCAGGGATCCTCGACCCATCTCGTATCACTCGACCAAGTGATGCGCTTCACCGGACTGGAAGTGCTAAATGACGGCGCTCACGAAATCAGTCATCGGTCCGATGAACGGGTTCGCGAAATCGCACGCCCCCGGTTCTTGACGCCTCGCCCTTCGGATGACGAGACTCCGGTGGACAACGGTTCCCTTTCGGCAAAATGTTTGTCCGGAATGCATGAGTCGGTGTCAGAGTGAGGAATTCTGATGAAAGCGTTCGTTCATCGGGGACAAGTCACCAAGGTGGTGTTCGGCAGGGGGACACGCAGCCGTATCCCTGACGAGGTCGTGCTCATGGGCTGCGAGCGCATGGTGGTGCTGTCCACCCCGAACCAGGCGGGGCAGGCTGCCGAGATGGGTGACCTCCTGGGCGCAGCGACGGTCGGGCACTTCGCCGAGGCGACCAGGCACACACCGGTCGAGGTCACGGAGAAGGCGGTGGCGTACGTCCAGTCGGTCAAGGCCGATGGTGTGCTCACCGTCGGAGGAGGATCCACGATTGGTCTCGGCAAGGCCATCGCGGCCAGGACCGGACTTCCGCAGCTGGCGCTGCCCACGACGTACGCGGGATCGGAGATAACTCCGATCCTGGGGGAGACCGAAGGCGCCCGCAAGACCACGCGACGACTGCCCGAGGTCCTCCCCAGGACCGTGGTGTACGACGTCGACCTGACGCTGACGCTTCCTCCCGCCGTGGCTGCGGTCAGCGGCGTCAACGCCCTGGCGCACGCGGTGGAGGCGCTCTACGGACAGGACCACGACCCCATCGCGAACCTCATGGCCGGTGAGGCGGTCGACGCACTGATCCGTTCCCTGCCGGCGGTGATACGGCGCCCGGACGACCCGGAGGCACGCGCCGGGGCACTGTACGGCGCTTGGCTGGCCGGTACCTGCCTCGGGTCAGTCGGGATGGCGCTGCATCACAAGGTGTGTCATGTGCTGGGTGGCACGTTCAATCTGCCGCATGCCGAGACGCACACGGTGGTGCTTCCGCATGTCCTCGCCTTCAACGCGGCAGCCGCGCCCGATGCCGTCGAGCGCATCGCACGCACGCTTCCCGGCTCCGAGGGCGGTACAGCGGCCGCTCTCTTCGACTTCGTCGGAGAACTCGGCGCCCCCCGCACCTTGAGGGACCTGGGCATGCCGGAAGCGGGGATCGACCAGGCAGCCGACCTGATCGTCCAGAACGCCTACTGGAATCCGCGCCCGGTGGACCGCTCATCGGCCAGGGCGCTGCTGACCCGGGCATGGGCCGGCGAACGCCCAGCCTGATCCTCTCCTGCGCACTTTCCACCACAACAGCTTCATCACCAGGGAGCCCCTCATGCGTGACCCCAACAGTGAAACCATCACGAATGCGGTAATCGCCACCTTGGACGGCGCCAAGGACCCCCGTACCGCCGAGATTCTCGAGGCGCTCGTCCGTCACGCCCATGCCTTCGTCCGCGAGGTAGGACTGACCGAAGAAGAGTGGGCCACCGGCATCGACTTCCTCACCCGCACCGGTCACCTGTGCACCCCGACGCGGCAGGAGTTCATCCTGCTCTCCGATGTCCTGGGCGTCACCATGCTGGTGGACGCGCTGAACCACCAGCGCGAGTCGGTGGCCACCGAGAACAGCGTCATCGGCCCCTACTTCCGCGAGGACCGGCCGGAGCACTCCCACGCCGCCGAAATCTCCGGGGGCCTCACGGGTACCCCGCTCTTCTTCGAGGGTCTGGTGACCGATCACAAGGGCGAGCCGGTCTCCGACGCGGCTGTCGACGTGTGGCACAGCGACGCCGACGGCCACTACGACGTCGATGTCCCGGGCCTGCAGGAGACCGCGATGCGCGCCCTGCTGCGGAGTGACGGCGAGGGTGGCTTCGCCTTTCGTTCCATCCGCCCGGCGAGCTACCCGATTCCGGGGGACGGAACGGTGGGCGAGCTCATGCGGGTCGCGGACCGGTCCTTGATGCGCCCCGCTCATGTCCACGTGGTCATCGACGCGCCCGGCTTCCAGCGGGTGACGACGATGCTGTTTCCGTCCGACGACCTGTACCTGGAGCAGGACCCGGTCTTCGGCGTCAAGGACTCGCTCGTGGTCGATTTCGCCTCCCACGAAGCCGGAACCGGACCGTACAGCGACCGCACGGACCAGCCCTACACCTTGCTCCGGCACACCTTCGTTCTCGCCCCCGACCAGGGCTGAGCCCTCGCCGGTGAGCGTTGCCTGTGGTGAAAGCGGTTTCCAAATGGCAAGGCTTCCGGCCGACCGGAGCGTAGAGCCCTCGAGAGAGATCAGGGATCTGGTGGACCGGCTGCGGCATTGACCCGCCGCCACCACCTGGAACACACGCAATACCCGCTTCGCTGCATGGATCACATCAGTTTCCCCGTCGTTAATGGGCACTGGAGCACGCTCCAACTCACCCACAACACAGGGCTCAGATCAATCTTCAGGGAGGTCTACCGATGTCCGAGAGCCTTGAGATGCCCGAAACCCTTGACATGAAGCACGCCTTCCGGGCCACGATGAGCCGACTCGCCTCGGGGGTCAGCGTCATCACTACCCGGTCGGGGGACGCCCCGATCGGCATGACGGCCAGTGCCGTCACGTCCCTTTCGATGGACCCCCTGCAGCTGATCGTCTGCATCAGCAACCGCCTCTTCACCCGTGGCGCGATCGCCGAGCACGGACGATTCACCGTCAACATCCTCGGGGAAGGCGGTCAAGCGCTCGCCAAGAACTTCGCGACCTCCAAGAAGGACAAGTTCGCAGGCGTGAGTGTCAGCGAGGAGCACGGTGTTCCGGTGCTCAAGGACGCCATCGCCTCCGTCGCGTGCGATGTGTCGGCGGCACTCCCCGGAGGGGACCACACCATTTTCGTCGGCGACGCCCGACACTTCGAGCACCAGGTGGAAGCCTGGCCGCTGGTGTACTTCGCGGGCGCGTTCGGCGCCATGACCTGAGGGCATCGGCGGCCTCATCCGGTCATGTCGGCGGGTGAGGCCGTTGAAGCGTCTCCTCACGCTGCTCCTCGCACCCCTGCCCGCATGAACGCCCACTGCGAGCGAGTGATCGGCAGTATCCGCCGCGAGGCGCTGGACCACGTCTTGGTGCTCAACGAAGCCCACGCACGACAGGTCCTGACTCAGTATCAAGATCACTACAACGGGCATCGACCCCACCGGGCCCGGGAACAGCGACCACCCGACGCCATCGAACAGCCCACCTCAGTCCATACCCCCGACGGCCGCCAACTACTACGCACCCGCATCCTCGGCGGCGCCATCAACGAATATCCATACGTGGCATGACGTGCAGCGATGACTTTCCGAGCCCCACAGGGAGCGGGACCTCCCGGCGGCTCTTGGAGCTCTTTCCGATGTTCCTGCGATCGTCAAAACAGTCAACCAACTCACGCTGGAAAACCATCAGCTCCGCGAACGACTCATGCACCCAGCGCCGAATGTCATTGCCCTTCGCGGCCGGCACTCACCACGCCCCGGCGAGTGACACCCCCTAACACGAGCGACTGGCAGTCGTGGAAGGCTGCTTCGGTGGAGATCAGATCCCTACATCCCTACCGGCACCCACAACGCCTATCTCACCTTCACCTGCAGCCAGTGTGGGCAGCTGGCGGATCTCGTGCTCGTCAACTGGTTCGACCTCGGTCACGGATAAGGAGGGTTATGGTCGATCCCGGTCCGCGCAGGTCGGCTCTCTATCACGGCAGCTGTAGATGCGGTCGTGTGACGCGTCGGTGCTGGCCAGCTGGGTGATGGGGCGCCTGCGGGCATGAGTACGGCCACCGTGATCATGG
>NZ_JBEXID010000130.1:0-13547 GCF_040608395.1 Streptomyces sp. NPDC005181 | reverse complement strand
TAGTGACACGCCACTTCGGCGTGCCCACAGGCATATCCGCAGGTCAACCTACATATTCGTGCCCTAGTCGGCACCGCCAACTGTGGAACTCAGGTGGGAGGGTGCGCAATGAGACTCACGGTGTTCGGCGCGACAGGCGGCATCGGCCAGGAGATCGTCCGCCAGGCCGTGACAGCGGGCCACGAGGTGACGGCGGTGGTCCGTGATCCGGCGCGGCTGCCGGTTCCGCTCTCCGGCGTCACGGTCCACACCGCGGCGCGGATCGACGATCCGGAGGTGCTGCGCGAGGCGGTCGCCGGGCGGGACGCGGTGCTCTCGGGTCTCGGCTCACGCGGCCGGAAGGCGGACGGGATCACCGAACGGCTCACCGGCTCGGTACTCCGGGCGATGGAGGCCGAGCAGACGCGGCGGCTGCTGGTGGTGAGCGCGGCCCCGGTGGCACCGAAGCCCGCGGACGACCCGCTGCTGGACCGGATGATGCTGAAGGCGATCGGCGCGATCCTCAAGGAGGTCTACGCCGACCTGACGCTGATGGAGGCCGCGCTGGCCCGCAGCGCCACGGACTGGACGTCGGTGCGGCCGCCGAAGCTCACCGACGGGCCCCTGACGGGGACGTACCGGACGGTCTACGGCGGCAACCCGCGCAGCGGCAGATCCATCTCACGGGCCGATGTGGCACACGCGATGCTGGCGCTGATCGACGATCCGGCGGCGGTCGAGCAGGGCGTGGGCGTGGCCTACTGACGCCGCTGCCCCGTACGCCTCGCGCCGGTCCTCGAAAGGCTCGAAAGACCGGGCCTCAGAGGTTGACGCCGACCGTCACCGGTTCATTGACGAGCGTGACACCGAAGGCGTCGTGGACGCCTGCGACGACCTCGCGGGCCAGCGCGAGCAGATCCTCGGTGGTCGCCCCGCCCCGGTTGGTGAGGGCGAGCGTGTGCTTGGTGGAGATACGGGCGGGGCCGGTGCCGTACCCCTTGGTGAAACCGGCCCTGTCGATGAGCCAGGCCGCCGAGGTCTTGGTGTGTCCCCCACCCGCGGGGAAGGCGGGGGGCACCACCTCGGGGCCGAGCCGGTCCTTGGCGCGGGCGAGGAACGCCTCGTACTGCGCGCCGTCGAGGATCGGGTTGGTGAAGAAGGAGCCCGCCGACCAGGTGTCGTGGTCCTCCGGGTCGAGCACCATGCCCTTGCCGGCGCGGAGCCGCAGCACGGTCTCGCGAGCGGCCGCCGCGGGCACCCGTTCGCCCTGCTCGACGCCCATGGCGCGGGCCGTCTCGGGGTACTTCAGGGGCGCGGAGAAACCACCCGCGTCTTCCAGCTCGAACCGGACACGCAGCACCACGAAGCGGTCGGGTTCGGCCTTGAAGCGACTGTGCCGGTACGAGAATGCGCACTCGTCGTTCGGGATGGTGACCGTTTCGCGGGTGTACCGGTCGTAGGCGACGACCTCCGTGATGGTCGACGCCACCTCCTGACCGTACGCACCGACGTTCTGGATCGGCGTCGCGCCCGCGGAGCCGGGGATTCCGGCCAGGCACTCGATACCGGCGAGACCCGCCTCGACGGTCCGGGCGACGGCGTCCGTCCAAACCTCTCCGGCGGCCAGTTCCAGCGTTGTGCCGGCCAGTTCGAACCCCTTGGTCGCAATGCGCAGGGCAGTGCCGTCGAAGCCCTTGTCGCCGATGACCAGGTTGCTGCCGCCGCCGATGACCAGGAGCGGGGTGCCGCTGTCGTCGGCCTCACGCACGGCTGCGACCACCTCGGCGTCGGTCGTCGCCGTGAGGAGGCGGGCCGCGGGGCCCCCGAGCCGGAAGGTGGTCAGGGGGGCGAGGGGGGCGTCGTGGAGTTCCTGCACGGGGACAAGAGTACGGTCCGTGGCCGCACTGCTCGGGCGGGGCCACGGACCGCGTACGTACAGGGCCATGGATCAGGCGGCGACCGGGGCCCGCCCCTCGGCCGGCTCCGCACCCGCCTCCGGGTCCGGAGCCGAGTCCGCCCCGGGCGCCGGTGCGGTGCGGCGGCCCGGGATCAGCAGGGCGGCGACCGCGGCGAGCGCCACCACCCCAACGCCGATCCAGACTGCCGGAACGGTCCCGTCCGTGAAGGACTGCGCGGAGCCGTAACTGCCCTGCGCGGAGAAGACCGTGGCCAGCATCGCGACACCGAGGGCGCCACCGACCTCGCGCAGGGAGTTGTTGGCGCCGGAGGCGATGCCCTGCTCGGCAGGGCGGACGCTGGACATCACCAGGCTGGCGGCCGGCGCGAAGTAGAGCGCCATGCCGACGCCGCCGATCACCAGGGCGGGCAGCTGGGCGGCGTACGGGACGTCGGGGGCGATGACCATGGCGAAGAGGGCCAGTCCGACGGCCTGGAGCGCGAGGCCTGTGACGACGACCGGACGGCCGCCGAACCGGTCGGAGAGATATCCGGCGATCGGGGCGACCAGCATCGGCATGCCCGTCCAGGGCAGCATGCGCAGCCCGGCCTCGCTCGGCGAGTAGCCCAGCACGCCCTGGAAGTACTGGCTGAGCAGGAAGATCGAGCCGAACATCCCCAGGAACATCAGCAGGCTGGCCATGTTGATCCCGAAGAAGCCGCGGTTGCGGAAGAGCCGCATGGGAAGCATCGGGTTCTTCGCATGGAAGCCGTGGTGGACGAAGCCGCCGATCAGCGCGGCACCGGCGATCAGCCAGGTGAGGACCGTGGGGCTGGTCCAGCCGTCGGCGTTGGCGTTGACCAGCCCGTAGACGATGCCGAAGAGGCCGCCGCTGACGAGCAGGGTGCCGGGGATGTCGAGCCGGGCGTTCGGGGCGTACGACTCCGCCAGGCGCAGCCTGGCCAGCGGCAGCAGGGCCAGGCCGATCGGCACGTTCAGCCAGAAGATCCACTGCCAGGAGAGGTGCTCGGTGAGGCTGCCGCCGATCAGCGGCCCGCTGGCGACGGCAAGTCCGGTGACGGCGCTGAAGATGCCGAGCGCCATGCCGCGGCGGGCGGCGGGCACGGCGGCCGTGAGCAGGGTGAGCGTCAGCGGCATCATGATCGCCGCACCGACCCCCTGAACGGCCCGGAAGGCGATCAGCTCATTGATCCCGGACGACAGGGCCGCGGCGGCGGAGGCGCCGGTGAAGACGGTGAGCCCGGCAAGGAAGAGCCGCCGCCGGCCGTACCGGTCACCGAGGGCCGCGCCGAACATCAGCAGGACGGCGAAGGTCAGGGTGTACGCGTTCACCGTCCATTCGAGCTCCGCCAGTTCGCCACCCAGGCTCTTGCGGATGGAGGGCAGGGCGGTGGTGACGACGAGATTGTCGAGCGCCGCCATGAAGCCGGCGACGCTGGTGATGACGAGGGCCCAGGCCGCGCCTGAGCGGCCTGTGGTCTGCTGGTTCACTGCTCCCCCTGAGGGTTAGTTATCAATGACTAACTTCGATGGGCAGGAAACCGGGCCGAACCCGGGTCGCACTGTTCAGACGGTCGGCCGCACCGAGGGATAGAAACCGGCCCAGACCCGGTGGTCGGCCGGGAAGCCGAGCGAGGCCAGGGTGTTGATGAGCATGCCGTACGCAAGGAAGGTCGTGGTCTCGCCGACATCGGCGCCGAGCGCGAGGTGGATCTCGTCCCACATCTCCAGCCAGCCGGCCCGCGCCGACTCGCCGAACTCATGGTCCCCGGCAGCCTCGGCCGCAGCGACCGCCGCGTACGTCTGCATCTGCATCAGCAGCTTGTCGGGGTCGTCGACGATGAGGCGCTGGTACGCCGTCGCCATGGCGTGGAGCGCTTCCTCGCCCTCCAGGCCGTCACCGGCCTCGGCGAAGACCTTCCGGGTGTCCACCAGGCAGCGGTCGGAGGCGGCGAGGAACATGGCCTGCTTGTTCGGGAAGAGGCGGAAGAGATACGGCTGCGAGACACCGACCCGCTTGGCGATCGCCTCCGTGGAGGTGGCGTTGTACCCGCCGCGGGCGAACTCGGTGATCGCTGCGCGAATGACGCTCTCGCGCCGCTCTTCTGCACTCATCCTGGCCACGCAGCTAAGTTAGTACTCAATCACTAACTTGGTCAAGCGGTGCGCGACCGCACTCCCGACAGCGACCCAAGGGGCCGAGGCGCAGACACACGCAGCATGCGTAAGGGGCACCCACCACGGGCGGGCGCCCCTTACGCACAACGCTCAGCGGCTCAGGCGAGCTGCACGACGGCGCGGGACATGCCCAGCACCTTCTTGCCCTCACTCATCGCCGTCAGGTCCACCCGCACCTGGTTGTCGTCCAGCAGGGCCGCCACCTTGGCACTGACCTCGACCAGCGCACCCTTGTCGTCGTTCGGCACGACGACCGGCTTGGTGAACCGGACCCCGTACTCCACGACCGCACCCGGGTCCCCGGCCCAGTCCGTGACCACCCGGATCGCCTCGGCCATGGTGAACATTCCGTGCGCGATCACATCCGGCAGCCCGACCTCACGCGCAAACTTCTCGTTCCAGTGGATCGGGTTGAAGTCACCGGAGGCACCCGCGTACTGCACCAGCATCGCGCGGGTCACCGGGAACGACTGCGCCGGCAGCTCCGTACCGACCTCGACCGACTTGTACGCAACCTTCGCCGTCATCACGCCTCCTCGGCGGCGCGCGCCACCAGCTTCGTCCACGCGGTCACGACATGCTCGCCGGCCTCGTCGTGGACCTCGCCCCGGACATCGAGGATGTCGTTGCCCGCCAGGGACTTGATGCCCTCGATCGTCGAAGTGACCGTCAGCCGGTCCCCCGCCCGCACCGGACGCACATACGCGAACTTCTGGTCACCGTGCACCACACGGCTGTAGTCCAGACCCAGCTGCGGATCCTGCACCACCTGCCCCGCGGCCTTGAAAGTGATCGAGAAGACAAAGGTGGGCGGCGCGATCACATCGGAATGCCCGAGTGCACGGGCAGCCGCCGGATCCACATACGCCGGATTGGAGTCGCCCACCGCCTCGGCGAACTCGCGGATCTTCTCCCGGCCGACCTCGTACGGCTCGGTGGGCGGATAGGTCCGCCCCACGAAGGACTGGTCGAGCGCCATGGGCTCGCTACCTCCTGATGGAAAGACGAATGGGCCGAAGAGCAGCCCTGCACAGAACAGCCCTATACAACGACACGAGGCCGCCCCCAGTGGGGACGGCCTCGTGTACGAGCCTGATTTAGCGGGTTTCGCGGTGCGCAGTGTGCGAGTTGCAGCGCGGGCAGTGCTTCTTCATCTCAAGACGGTCCGGGTTGTTACGCCGGTTCTTCTTGGTGATGTAGTTCCGCTCCTTGCACTCCACGCAGGCCAGCGTGATCTTCGGGCGGACGTCGGTGGCAGCCACGTGAGTGCTCCTTGGACGGACGGATGGACGGGTGAACGCAAAAAAGAGTAGCCGATCGAAGGACCGACCCCACAATCGGCTACCGTAAGTAGCGGTGACCGGACTTGAACCGGTGACACAGCGATTATGAGCCGCTTGCTCTACCGACTGAGCTACACCGCTTTGATGCCGGATCCCCCCGCCGTGAAGCGGGGTTCTCCGATCACCAGAGCCCCAATACGGAATCGAACCGTAGACCTTCTCCTTACCATGGAGACGCTCTACCGACTGAGCTATTGGGGCGAGCGATGAAGACATTACACGGTCCCTCGCCGATCGCCCAAATCCGTTTCGGAGCCCCCCGCCGAGACATGGATCGCGACCGCCCCGATCCCTGTGATCGACCACTCGTCCACAGCTGGTCGAAGGCCGGATCGGCCATCTGATCAGCGACTTGATCCGCCCCCGGCCACCCCCGGTCCGGCCACCGCACCGACCGCCCCGGCCGCCCGCACCGGCCCCGTACGTCGCACCGGGCCACACCGGTACGACTATTTCGCCCCTGCTCGAACCAGGACGAACACGCCCCTAGGCTCGATTCACTCTGCGTGATCTTGCAACCCCTTCAGGAGCACGATGCCCGACAGCCAGCCACGGCAGCCGGACGACCCCGCCGCCGACGCCACCAGCACCACCGAAGCCACCCCGCTGGTGCTGTGCGGCGCCCGTCTCACCGACGGCCGCATCGTGGACGTACGGCTCGGCGGCGGCCGCATCGAAGCCGTCGGCACCGCGGGCAGCCTGACCGCACCCGGCGCCCGCGTGGACCTCCGCGGCTACCTGCTGCTCCCCGCCCCTGCCGAACCCCACGCCCACAGCGACACCGCCCTCACCGCCGACAGCGCCGGCCCCGGCAGCCCCGGACCCGCCTCGCACCACCCCGAGGACATCCAGCGCCGCGCCACCGAAGCCGCCCTCCTGCAACTCGGCCACGGCGCCACCGCATTGCGCTCGCACGTACGGATCGGCGACGCGACCGGGCTCGCCCCGCTCGAAGCGATGCTGCAGGCACGCCACTCGCTGCGCGGGCTCACCGACCTCACCCCGGTCGCCGTTCCCCGCCTGCTCACCGGAGCCGCGGGCGCCGACAGCCTCGCAATGCTCCGCGACGCGGTGAAGATGGGCGCCGGCGTCGTCGGCGGCTGCCCCGACCTCGACCCCGACCCGGCCGGATACGCCGAAGCAGTCCTGGACATCGCCGCCGAACACGGCTGCCCCGTCGACCTGCATACGGACGGTGACGATCCCGCACGCCTCACCCGCCTCGCCGCCATGGCAGCCGGACTGCGGCCCCGAGTCTCCATCGGCCCGTGCGCCGGCCTCTCCCACCTCCCCCCGGAGACCACGATCCGCGCCGCCGATCAGCTCGCCGCCGCCGGAGTGACCGTGATCTGCCTCCCCCAGGGCGGCTGCTGCGGGGCGGAACGCCGAGGCACGGCACCGGTACGGCTCCTGCGCGCGGCCGGAGTACGCGTCGCGGCCGGCAGCGGGGCACTGCGCGACGTCGCCAACCCGGTCGGCCGAGGCGACCCGCTGGAGGCCGCCTACCTGCTCGCCTCACAGAGCGGACTACGGGCCGAGGACGCGTACGACACGGTGTCCACCGCCGCCAGAAAGGCCATGGAACTGCCCGAAGTCCGTGTCGAAGCAGGCTTCCCGGCCGAACTCCTCGCCGTACGCGGCGAACAGCTCCCGGGCGTGCTCTCCCTCGCGTACAGCCGGATCGTCGTGCACCACGGACGCGTAGTGGCACGCACGAGCGCGGTACGCGAGTACTGCGACTCGGAGGCCGTCGTGGCCCTCGACCTGCCGCGCCAGGGACGACCTGATTCCGGTCCGGGCGGCGGGCCTTGAGCGAGGCGGCGCGCTGCGGCGTACGGTCGTGACCATGCGCATTGTCATCGCAGGTGGACATGGTCAGATCGCGCTGCGGCTGGAGCGGCTGCTCGCTGCGCGCGGAGATGAAGCGGCAGGCATCATCCGCAATCCGGAACAGAGCGAGGACCTCCGGGCAGCCGGCGCCGAACCGGTCGTCCTGGACCTCGAATCGGCCACCGTGGACCAGACGGCGGAGGTCCTGCACGGCGCCGACGCGGCGGTCTTCGCAGCCGGAGCGGGCCCTGGCAGCAGTACGGAACGCAAGGACACGGTGGACCGCGGCGCGGCAGTGCTCTTCGCGGACGCCGCGGAACGGGCCGGCGTACGGCGCTACATCGCGGTGTCGTCCATGGGCGCCGATCCGGACCACCCGGGCACCGAGGTCTTCGACGCATACCTGAGAGCCAAAGGCGCCGCCGACGCGTATGTACGTTCCAGGACGGCACTCGACTGGACGATCCTGCGCCCCGGAATGCTGACGAACGACGCAGGCACCGGCCAGGTCCAGCTGTCCGTCTCGACGGGACGCGGACCGGTACCGCGCGACGACGTGGCGGCAGCCGTGCTGGAACTGCTGGACACCCCGGCGACGGCGGGCCTGACGCTGGAACTGATCTCGGGGAACGTACCGGTGATGGTGGCGGTGAAGGACGTCGCGGGGAACTGAGGGTCGGCTGTGCGGAGGGTCGCCGCCCGACTTCCGGCTGCCTGGAACCTGTCCGGTCCCGTCGGGAGGAGGAAGCGTGAGTCGCACGGCAGCCCTGATCCGCACGGCCACCTGCCGCGTCGCACGTGACCTCCATGAAGGCACCGGCGAACACCTGACCGCACGCCAACTCGTCCAACGCGTGGGCCGGCTGAGCAGTCTCGTCCCCGAAGCCGGGCAGACGACGATCGGCGCCCACTGGGACCGGGCACCGGTGGCGCCCCTCACTTCGGACACCACCCCACCGTCGCCAAGCTGTCCAACCAGGGCTTCACGGCCTGCCGGCGACTGTGGGGTGCCTCCGGGGTCCCCGCAGGCACCGCCGGTTCGTCACGCGTCGCCTGCATGGGGGACGAACCGGCCGCGCGCCAACTCCGCGCAGCCGGGCGTGCGAAGACCCCGTCACGGGCCGCACCTACCGGCGCAGGACCGGCCGACCGCTGGACACCGGGCAGCCGCCGCCCCGCGACCTCTTCGACGTGGAGCGGGAGGCACCGCGCATACCGACGCCGGTGCCTCTGTCGGCCACGAACCATGCGTTCTTCATCGGGCAGACCGGCACTACGGAATCGGCCGCGCACAGCGCCGTCGACCATGCCATCGAGTGTGACCGGAACGCTCTCCCGCCCACCTTGCGCGTCACGGCCGCCGATGCCGTGCGGGCGGACGTGGCGGTCTCCGTGCCGCCACCACCACGCCGCTTCGCCCCGAAGGAAAAACCGCACCGCGTCCTCGCCCCGGGCTGGGGCGCACACCGCCCGTGGGCGCTTGCCGTCACATCAGTCGGCTTCCTTGGGCCGGGCCAAGTACCTCGTCGGCGCTGCGGGGTTCCGTGCGCGGCTGCTGGTTGAGCTTGTGGCGCTCGATGGAGGATCGCCGGTAGACCTCCTTGCGGGCCCGCATGATGTTGCCCAGCGGCGCGTGCTCGGCGATGACCCGCCAGGGCGTGAAGGACAGCGCGTCCATCTGCTCCAGATTGTCCTGACCGGAGATGTCCTGCTGCGGCAACCGCAGCCTGGCCACTGTGACGGACGGCGAGAGCTGCTCGGGCCACTCCACGGTGGTGTCCTCCACCGGCATCCGCTCCAGGTCGGTGCAGAGCTGAATCTGAATGTCGAAGGCGTAGGACCGTTCCTGCAGCTCGGCCACCAGGGCCGGTCGGAAGACCTCCGGCGCGGAGGCCGGGTCGATGGCGCGCCGGACCACCGCGGCTGCGGAGTGCGGGTCGGGGGCGATGCGCACCTTGGCGATGTAGTCCCCGTGCCGGACGGCGCCCATTGTCCAGTAGCTCGACAGCAGTACGTTGACCGGGGGGATCTTGGACAGGCGCAGGAAGGCCAGGAACTCATCCCATGCCCAGTTGTCCTGGTCCAGGGTTCCCTTTCCGGTCACGAACTCGGTAAAGAAACGATGTGTGCCGGGTCGGCCCTGGGAGAAGTAGGCCGGCGCGTTCAAGAACAAGTCCTGGATGAACAGGTAGTGCTCGACTGTGTTGCAGAAGAAGATCGGTGCGTTGATGTTGGCGTAGTCGAATGTGCCTGTGTCCGGTTCGTCTTCCAGCAGGGTCGGGCCGTCGATGTCGAAGATCTTCAGCGCCAATCCGGTGGCGCTGCCCAGTCGCGCGTCGGCTCCAGCGTGAGGCGAGCCGTTGGAGAAGCGGATGAGTGCATCGTGGGTTCCCGGAGTCGCGTAGATTCCTTGGGCGTACTCGGGGGGAAGCCCGTCCAGGATCTCCACTTCCCCTCTGACCAGCCCGTAGCCCTTGGCGTGGGCGTCGCGGAGGGCCCGTCCGGTGCCACCGGCCTTGACTGACTCGGCGATGTAGCTCTCGGTCTTTTCGATCACCGTCTGCAGGTTCTGCTCGAAGTGCGGGTCGTCGTCTTCGACGTCCGGCGTGTAGGGGACGAACTGTGCTGCCATGACGTCGACCTCTTCTCGAAGACCGTGGTGGGGCCTCAGGGGGCAGGAACTGCCCTCAGTCCTCCAGCTCCGCGAGCCAGCGCAGGGCGCGTAGACCCGGCAGGAAGCAGTACTCGCCGCCTCGGGTGACCACGAAGCCGGGCAGGTTCTGCAGGCGGCGCCGGACCGGCTTCTCCGGGATCGTGGCGCTGCCGGTTCCGTCATGGTGCCCGGCTACCGGGTCCTTCTCGCCGGGATAGCCGATGAAGTTGCCGTCGTTGACCCACTCGGCCTTGATGAATTCAAACTGTCGTTCCAGGTGGGCCCCGATGAATGCTCCGACCAGGCCGCGGTCGGCGCCGTCGTCCTCCAGCACGCCCTCTGGCAGCGGCGGGCCGTAGGTAGTGCCGCGACGGATGAGGCGGTGCATCCGTGCGTCGCCGATGATGGTGGCATCGCGGGGGTTGGTGCGCCGGACGTGCGCACCGGCGGGGCACCGGAACCCTCGGTCGTCGTTCTCCCGGTACAGGAAGTTGTTGTTGCGGTGCGGATCGGTCCCCAGCTCCGGGTCATCGTGCTCCGGCGTCAGCGTCAGTGGCGCCCCGCTGGGCCAGCGGCCGACCATCTTCGCCGCCAGGAGTGCCTCCTCCTCGGCGCTGGAGGTGTTCGCGCGCAGGTATCGGCGCCAGGCCGCCACGTTGGTGTGGATCTTGCGAACGGCCACGTAGGTCCCGTTGCGCCCCAGCACATCGGGGCTGGGCATGGGCGGCAGGCTGCCGGTTTCGTCGGGGTAGCCCAGGATGAACTCACCGGCCTTGATGGGGACTTCCTGCGGGTTGGAGCCGGGAAGTCCGACGCCCTCGATGTTGGGATGGCTGATGCCGTCGCGGAATCCGAAGGTGGTGCGCCCGGTCGGGAGCTGGTGGACGTCCTGCTGCCAGATCACCTGGACACCGGGCGTGTCCTCGTAGGCGACGCGGGCCCGTTCCAGCTCCTTGCCCAGCTGCGCCGCATTGGAAGACAGGGCGCTCAACGCGATATGAACGTCGCCCGTTCCAAACGGTGCCTCCCAGTGGGCCGGGGCGCTCTCGCCCACGTCACCGATCAGCTCCGCCCGGGCGGCCATGCCCTCACGAAACGCCCGCGGAAAGCTGTCCAGCGACTCCTGAGGTACCCCCAGGGCCTCCAGTCCCTGGTAGGTGAACGCCACAGCCACCCAGGCGTCCTGGCTCGGGTCCACGCTGGGCAGACCACCCGAGGTCAACGGGAGCAGCCGCCGCAGCAGGGCGCGCCCGGCATGGCGGTCATCGACGCGCAGGAACATGAACTTTCCCTCGTACGGCACGGGCCGTGGACGCAGTGCCCCGCTTTGGACGTCGTCGATCTCTACGCGCATGCTGGCTGCGCTGCTGCTTGCCGCCGTGTTCATGGTCGCTTGTGCCTCCATATCGGCCTCTGCCTGGGCAGACCTGCAGAGGCCGACCCGCGCCCGGTGCGGCTTACCGATGTTGGGTTGGCTCTGAGGGTTGGTTGTGTCCGGGTTCTAGGCCGCGGCTTCCTCCATCAGCTTCTGGAAGGCCGGCGTGGCCAGCAACTCGGCGTTGGCTGGGTTGTCCAGCGCCGCCCGGAATTCGGGGGTGTCCAGCACCGCTTGGAACGCGTCGTCCACGCGCTGGTCCTTATAGATCTGCTGAACGGTCAGATCGGGATAGGCGCTGACGAAGACCCCCGCGGGCTCCTGCTGGGCGACGAACCAGTCCTTCACCTCTGGGTCAGTGACGCCGGGGAACCCTTCGCTGTGCGAGAAGACCTTGTCGAAGCGGGCCCCGACTACCGTCTGGGCGAAGTCGTCGATGTACGTGTCCCAGGAACCGTCGAAGACACTGGCGAACATAAACCGGGTGTCGTTGTCGAAGATCACGTGCCGTGCGTCATGCAGGGTGCCGATCTGGCGCACCGCCGCATGGACGTTCTCGTTAGCCGCCGCGTCGGCGAGCGCGACGAGATCCTCACGCAACGCATCAGCATGGCCCGGCTTGATCTTGGTAAAGACGGTGAACTCGCTACAGACCCCATCCGACCTGCCCGGGCGCTCGGGCTGAGCTGATTGGGTTGCACCTGTCGTCGCAGTCATCGTGAGATTCACCTGCCACGGATGGGTCCGAGGGTCGCCAAGCGCTCGGATATGAGGCGCCATCGCCCTCACCACTAATCCTTACTCCACACGCACCGCCTCGCACCCCCCGCCATGGGTCATGTGATCACCCGGGGGCGGATTCCCGAGAAGCTCCACCACAGCGGGATCCAGCCTGATCACTTCACGACTCCCCTCGCAATGACCGGCTACGGTCCGTGCCCGACAGACCGTAGGGGCGTACGTCACGATGCCGAGCAAGAAAGCCGCCTCGGGTGCCGACTTACCGTCCAGCTCCGGGAAGGCAGCCATGCGGGTGGCCAGCAAGCCAGGGTCCCTGCGCCCTGAGGAGCTCCCGAGGACAGATCCGGAAAGGCGCAGGAAGATGGAATTGAGATGTGCCGAGTACGTCGTCGTCACGTTCTCGGGCAGCCGCTTCCGCGTGGCCGTGACTACAGCGGCGCAGCCGACCGCGTAACGCCCCCGCCCAGACGCAGTCCCTACTGCACTGCACCGTAGGGCGGTTCGAGCGACGAGGCGCTCAGCAGTCCGGAACGTCTGGGAACGCTGCGGGATGAGTGCTGACCGCCGAGGGGTTCGCCGTTCACAGGGACCGCTTCCGGGAAGGCTACGCCCCCGGCCCAGGGCTCCCCGGCAAGCCGGGCGCATGTCCACGACAGTCCCACGGCTGCCCGCCCAGGCGGTTGGGTCACCCACTCCCGCCAAGCCTTGCTCAGCTCGATCGCCGCCCTGACCCACCCACCAGGAGGTAACCATGGGCAATGTTCTCGGTGACGTGCTGGGTCTTGCGGCTGGCGTCGCGATCAGCCCGCTCCCGATCATCGCCATCATCCTCATACTCGCCACGCCTCGGGGACGTCTCAACGGACTGCTGTTCACCGCCGGCTGGATCCTGGGACTCTCGGTACTGGGCGCGGTAATGCTGGCGATCGCTTCCCCCGCAGGTGCATCCGCCCACAATCACCCGGCCACCTGGGTGGGAGCCCTCAAGCTCGCTCTGGGCGTGCTCCTCGTCCTCTTCGGCGCCCGGCAATGGCACCGGCGCCCGAAGGATCCCTCGCAAGCTCAGCTGCCGAAGTGGATGGGCGCGATCGACCGCCTCGCGCCGATCAAGGTCTTCGGACTCGGACTGGCCCTGGCCGCGCTCAACGCCAAGAACGCCCCGCTGACCATCGCCGCGGGCGCCGCGATCGGCTCAGCCGGACTGCCAGTCGGGCAGCAGATCGCATCGATGGCAATCTTCGTCCTGATCGCCACCCTCGGCCTCCTGGCCCCACTGGGAGTCTTCCTACTCGGGGGAGAGCGAGCCAAAACCACGCTCGGCAATTGGAAAGACTGGGCAGCCCAGCACAATATCGCCGTCATGGCGGCCCTGTTCTTCGTCCTCGGGCTGAAACTGCTCGGAGACGGCATCTCCATCCTCACCTCCTGACAGGCTTAAGGGCTGTCCCGTAATCCCTGGCGGGCGCGCGACGACAGCTACGGCACCTCGCTGCGTTGTCGGAACGCCCGAATACGCCCAGTATGAGGACG
>NZ_JBEXID010000129.1:0-13582 GCF_040608395.1 Streptomyces sp. NPDC005181 | reverse complement strand
GATCCAACCACACCGCGACGGCCCAACTCGACGACCACCAAGCGTGATGAGGCGGCCGGAACGATCACGCTCCGATTACCAACTGAATGTTTGCGCTGGATCGTGTTGTGGCCAATGGACGCCCCTACTACCCGCCTCAACGTTCGATGTGAGGACTTTCGGCCCGTCACCGAGGAACTCGCCGTCGTCGCGGCTGCTGTGAGCGGACTGGTCGGCATCGTGATGCTGCTCCTGCTCGGTAGCTCCGGCGACAGCCACGCTGCGGCCGCGACTGCGCTCGCAGGTGTCTTCATGGCCTGGGCGGCACTGCACCTGATGTACGCCACCCGCTACGCGTACCTCTATTACCTGACATCTGAAGGAGGGATCGACTTCAACTCCAGCAATCCGCCTGCGTACGGCGACTTCCTGTACTTCAGCTACAACCTCGGAATGACCTATCAGGTCTCCGACACCGACGTCTCCAGTTCCACGATCCGTGCGGTAGTCCTACGACACGCGCTCCTGTCCTACGTCTTCGGCGCCAGCATCCTGGCCACCACGATCAACCTCGTCGCCGGGATCGTCACGCGCTGATCCCGCACGCTCCCTGCTCAGGTGGCGGGGCTGATGGTGACCTTGACGTGTTTCATGATCGGCTGGTCGCTCTGGGTGCTGTAGTCACAGAGCGCGCACAGTGCGTTCATCTCCGGCATGTACCCGGCTGCGCAGCCACGGGAGATGTCGTAGGGGATGGCGAGGAAGCCGTTGAGAGAACGAGTGCTGCCGTCCCTGGCTGTGCTGGTGATGTCGACGGGGTCCATCTCGGCGAGACCGCGTTCGCGCATGTCGTCCCGGTTCATGAAGACGAGCGTGCGGAGGTTCTTGATGCCGCGGTAACGATCATTGTCGGAGTAGATGGTGGTGTTCCACTGATCGTGGGAGCGCATGGTGCCCAGGGCCAGGGTGCCGGGGGCAGGAACGACGTCAGGCAGGGGAGCCGTGGAGAACTCGGCGCGTCCGGACGGGGTGAGGAAGACCAGTTCGCGGGCGGGCTGCTTGATGCGGAAGCCGAGCGGCAGGCGCACGCGGCGGTTGAAGTCCTCGAAATCGTCAAGAGTTTGGGCCATGGTGTCCCGGATGCGGTCGTAGTCCTCGATGTACCACTCCCAGGGGGTGGCACTGTCGGGCAGGGCGGCGCGGGCCATGCCGGCGATGATCGCGGGTTCGGACAGCAGGTGCCGTGAGGCAGGACGCTTCATGCCGACGGACAGGTGAACCATGCTCATCGAGTCCTCGACGGACGTGCTCTGGACGCCGTTGCGCTGATGGTCCTTCTCGGTACGGCCGAGGCACGGCAGGATGAGGGCTTGGCAGCCGTGGACGAGGTGGCTGCGGTTCAGCTTCGTGCTCACCTGGACGGTGAGGTCGCAGGAGCGCAGCGCCTCATAAGTGTACGGAGTGTCAGGTGCCGCCAGAGCGAAGTTGCCGCCCATGCCGACGAACACCTTCACCTCTCCACTGCGCATCGCCCGAATGGTGCCTACGGTGTCCAGGCCGTGCTCACGAGGCGGCTGGATACCGCAGACCTCGGCGAGGCGGTCCAGGAATTCTTCCGTGGGGCGGTGATCGATACCGCACGTGCGATTGCCCTGGACGTTGCTGTGCCCACGCACCGGTGAGGGACCTGCTCCTTCCCGTCCCAGATTGCCGCGCAGCAGAAGCAGATTGACGATCTCCCGGACGGTGTCGACGCCGTGCTCGTGCTGGCTGATGCCCAGGCACCAGCTGACGATGCTGCGGTCGGCCTCGCGGTACACGCGCGCTGCTTTGAGGATGTCGGCGCGGCCGATCCCGGACTGGTGCTCGATCTCCTCCCACGACGTGGCCTCGCACAGGGCCCGGTAGTCGTCGAAGACGGCGGTGTGGCGGTCGATGAACTCCTTGTCCAGAGCCTTGGGGTCGGTCTGGGCCTGCTCCAGGACCGCCTTGGCCATGCCGCGCAGGAGCGCCATGTCGCCGCCGATGCGCGGCTGCAGGTTCAGGGTGCTGGTCCGGGTCGTCTTGAACAGGGCCATGTCCGTGAAGTCATGCGGAACGATGGTGCGGGTGGCGGCTGCCTCGACCAGCGGATTGATGTGCACGATCTGGGCGCCGCGATGGTATGCCTCGGCCAAGGCGGTGAGCATCCGGGGCGCATTGGAGGCCGCGTTGACGCCCATGATGAAGAGCGCGTCCGTGGCCTCCCAGTCCTTCAGGTCGACGGTCCCTTTGCCGGTGCCCAATGACGCCTGCAGGGCACGGCCGCTGGCCTCGTGGCACATGTTGGAGCAGTCCGGCAGGTTGTTCGTGCCCAGCTCTCGGGCCATCAACTGGTAGAGGAACGTGGCCTCGTTGCCGAGGCGGCCGGAGGTGTAGAACGATGCCTGATTCGGGTTGTCCAGTTCGCGCAGGGCACGGCCGACCACCTCGAACGCGTCCTTCCAGCTGATCGGAACGTAGTGGTCCGAATCGGGGTCGTAGACCATCGGTTCGGTCAACCGGCCCTGGCTTTCCAGCGCGTTGTCGCTCCACCCGGACAGCTCGGTCACCGAGTGGGCGGCGAAGAACTCACGGCCGACCCGTTTGCGGGTCATCTCCCAGGTGACGTGCTTGATTCCGTTCTCACAGATGTCAAGGTGCAGGCCCTTGGTGTCGTCCGGCCACGCGCATCCCGGGCAGTCGAAACCGGTGTTCTCGTGGTTCATCCGCATGATCGCCCGCGGGCCGTCCACCAGTGCGCCCTCACGCACCAGGAATCGGGTCACGCTCTTCGCGGCACCCCAGCCTGCGGCGGGGTGGTGATAGGGACGGAAGTGCGGATCACCCTCGGGAACAGGCCCCACGCTGGGCTCCAGCTGTTCCTGCTCGTCTTGGGAGGCACTCAAGTCTCTCACCCTTCCGCCACGCGGACGTGGTCCGATAAACGGCACTTCTCGCACACTAAGTCCGCTGATCAATCCCCGCCAGGCGACGAATTCCGGGCGTCGGGAACCATCGATGTCCGGCACTCCGAATTTCGCTCCCCCTCTGATGTTCCGGCCCGCGCCGGGGCGTCCGCATGATCGTGGCGTAGGTGCGACGGATGTCGTCGCCACCGTTGCCGCCACGCTGTGGACGCCCTACCTCTGCGCGCGGCATCTTGCCGGCCGGGACCGCATGGCCCCGGCCCGCCTCTTCGGTCAGGTCAGCTCGCTCGTACCGCGTCGATCAGGGTCTGGGCGACCGAGGAGCCGGAGGCGAAACGCGCCCGGTCCGGTTCGCTGGTCGCCACGGTCCGGGACACCTTCGGCCGACGGTTCAGGGCAGGGCCTGTTCTGCCCAAATGGTTTTCCCTCGGGCGGCGAAGCGGGTACCCCAGCGGCCGGTCAGCTGCGCGACGAGGTAGAGGCCTCGGCCACCCTCGTCTGCGAGATCCGCGTGACGTAGGTGGGGGGCTGTGCTGCTGTCGTCGGTGACTTCGCAGATGAGGGTCCGGTCCCGTATCAAGCGTTGCTGGATGGGTCCGGTGGCGTAGCGGATGGCGTTGGTGACCAGCTCGCTCACTACGAGTTGGGTGGTGAAGTCGAGTTCCTGCAGTCCCCAGGTGGCCAGTTGCCGACTGGTGAGGCTGCGGGCGTTGGCGACGACGGCGGGGTCGTTGGGAAGGGTCCAGGACGCGACCTGGTCGGTGTCGAGGGCGCGGGTGCGGGCCAGGAGCAGGACGACGTCGTCGGGTGTGGCAGGGTGTTGTGCACGGATGATGGCGTCGCAGGTGTCCTGGAGTACGGGCAGGGGGTAGCTCAGGATGCGGCACAGCCGGGTCAGGGCGTACCGCGGATCGCTGTCCCGGTTTTGGATGAGGCTGTTGGTGAACAGGGCAAGGGTGCTGCCCTCGGGGATTTCCGGCTCGCTCGTTTCGTAGGGCGGGCGGCCGCTTCCCAGTGCTGGGCCGTCAGGTGTGTCGAGGATGTCCACCGCGCCATGGGGAAAAGCGATGAGAGGGGCGGGGTGGCCGGCACGTGCCAGCGTGCAGCGCCGGGAGATCGGGTCGTAGACCGCGTACACGCATGTTGCGCCGATCGCCTGTTCGCGGGACGAGCGGGAGCCGGTCGAGGCCGTGCTGTAGCCGGCGGGGCCCCTCACCAGGTCGTCGAGGTCCGCGAGCAGTTCGTCGGGGGCCAGGTCCTGGGCGGCCAGGGTGTTGATGGCAGTGCGCAGTTGACCCATGGCGGCGGCAGCGTGCATGCCGTGCCCCGGCACGTGTCCGACGACGAGGGCAACGCGTGCCCCGGACAGCGGGATCACGTCGTACCAGTCTCCTGCGGCAGCGGCGGACACCTGGTGCAGGGCGACGTCGACGGCGTTCTGGGGCGGGATGGCCTGCGGTAGCAGGCTGGATTGCAAGATCCGGGCGGCGGTGCGTTCACGGGTGTACCGGCGCGCGTTGTCGATGCACACGGCGGCCCGAGCGCCGAGTTCCGCCGCGAGGGCGAGGCTGTCCTCCTCGAACGGGTCCGGTGTCGCGGTCCGGTAGAAGGTGGCCAGACCGAGGACGACCCCACGGGCGGTGAGTGGTACGACCATGAGCGAATGGGCCCCGGTCCGGCGGATCAGCTCAGCGCGCCGGGCGTCGTGTACGGCCCACTCACTGTCGATCTCCAGGTGCTGAACGAGGCGGGGCCGCAGATCGGCCAGGCACTCCCGGAAGGACCGGGGATACGACAGATTGACCTCTCCGACACGGTAAGCGACCGCTGCCCGTTCCCCCTCGGTGGATTTGAAGGCCGCACGTAGCAGCATGGCGTGGACGCTCACCGGACCGGTTTGTGGAGCCCGACCTTGCAGCACGTCGTCGAGGATGTCCACGGCAGCGATGTCGGCCAGGCGCGGAACCGCGGCCTCGACCAGTTCCTCGCACGTCGTCATCACGTCCAAGGTGGTGCCGATGCGGGTGCTCGCGTCAATGAGCAGGTCCAGGCCCGCGCGAGCGCGATGCCGCTCGGAGATATCGGTCGATGCCACGAGCAGACCCAGGACGCCGCCGTCACGGACCTGGAGACGGAAGATCGAGACGGCATAGAAGTGCTCGTGACCGGGGTCGGCAGGGGGCCGGCCGACATGCTCGATATCGATCACGGGTTGACCCGTGTCCAGGACGTCCCGCAGCATCCGCTCCATCGAGTCGTCGACCACACCTGGTGCCACCTCGCGAGCCGGCCGCCCGATGACCTCTGCGCTCAGCAGACCCCGCGTACCCGGCCCAGCGGTGTTGAACCGCATGACCCGCAGATCGGGATCGAGGACCTGCAGGCCGAGCGGGGACTGGGTCAGCACCGCCCGCAAGATCGCGCCGTCAACATTCTGCGGACCGGAACCGCCTGCCCGGGCCAGAAGCACAGACCACCACACGGCACCGCCCTCACGCACCAGGGGCCATACCTGGACGCCGACCTCGAGTCGCTCCCCGGACCGGTGGCGAACGGCCGGACCACAGCCAGGCCCTCTCACCTCGGAAGCGTCCGGATCCACCTGCTCACCAGGTCCGGTCAGCAAGAACGTCACCTGGTGTCCCAGCACCTCCTCGGCCGAATAGCCGAGCAGAGCCTGCGCCTGCGAACTCCACTCGACGACCACCCCATGGTCGTCCACCACCAGCCGAGCGCCCTGAGCCGCAACCGGCCCACTCTGGCAGCCGACGGGGTCATCGCGTGTGCTCATCAGTGCCAGTGCCTCCTTCCGGACAACACCCGGCGCACCCCGGCCCGACCGTTTCGCGGCGCCCGTCACACCACACAAGCGTCGTCCGCCACCAGCACGAACTTTGAAGTTCCCGGGACCACGGCCGAACAGCGCCACAGCTCCAGCCCAGGTCATCGCGACGGCGCACGCCCGACGGTGCGCAGGCTGGGCCGGACGAGAATCGGCCGCATCGCGCGTCCCTCCGCGACGATCAGGGCAGGTATTCCACGAAGAGGCCCGCCTAACCAATATGCCGTGACGCTGAGCGCGGCGCAGCCGCAAGCAGACCCCGGCGGTGATCGGCCGGACCGCGTTCGAGATCTCGCACGTACGAGAGAATCGCCTGGTGACTGGATCCATCGACCGTAGGCGGTCCCTTGAGGAGCTCGAACGTGACCGCTGGCAGGCGCCCCCGGCCGACGCCACCCGTCTCGTCGCGACGGTGCATGCCCTGCGGAGCCGGCCGATCGGAACGCTGACCGTTGAGGACCTGCGCCTGCTGATCGGACAGGATCTGGGGCTGCCGGTGCTTCTTCCGCTCGCGATGGAGGTGCTTCGTGACAACCCGCTGGCCGAAGGCGATATGTACGAGGGCGACCTGCTGTGCGCGGTCCTGACCAGGACTTCAGCAGTCTGGGACGCTCATCCGGAGCTTGCAGGGCAACTGACCTTCATCGTCAGTGGCCTCTCCGACCTCTCGCCGGACCTGCGGAGCAAGGTCGAGGAGTTCGTAGGCGCCGTCCAGATTTCCTGACGCTTTCCAGGTACCTGTCGTCCACTCGTGCGCGATCTGCCCGAGCTGCTCACCGAACTGCGACGAAGCCCCCGGCAACGCGAACCGACCGGCTGGCCGAGGTGAGCGGGCGGATTCAGGGCCGGTCCGTGGGACGTACACTCCACCCATGGGCGACACATATGCAGTGAGGGAGTGCCCGCGACGGGCCCCTCACGTGCTGGGCCCAGTTGCACCGAAGGCGCTCTGCCGTGCGCTGCACGGTCACGGCTAGTCAGGCGCTCACGGCCGTCACGGATTTTCAGCCCGATCGTCTGATCCGCACGTTCTCCCGCAGCTTCTGCTCCGCCCATGGAGCGCTTCTCCACCCCCTTCGCTGCGTTTCGCAGCACCCCACACTCGCGCAGCTCCTCGGCGTGCCGTCGGCATCCCCTTCGGCAACGGCCGATGGGGCGTGCCGCATTTTCGAGAGGACCCTGTATGAAGTTGAGGGAGTTGCTGGCCGGTCACGATCACGAGGTCCTGCTGGGCGATCCGGAGACGATGATCACCGCAGGAGCCTGTTTCGACGCCCATCGCGTTTCGCCGGGTTCGCTGTTCATCGCCGTGCCCGGGCATCGGGAAGGGGGGCCCGAGGCCGTCGGCTCGGCCCTGGCACGTGGCGCTGTGGCAGTACTCGTCGACAGGACAGCACCCGATCTCCCGGCGACAGTACGGGCATCGGCAGGCGATGCATGCATCGTCGGAGTGCCGGACACCCGGACAGCAGCGGCGGTCGTCACCTCCCGCTACTACGGCGAACCCGGTCAGGACATGGACATGGTGGCCGTCACCGGTACCAACGGGAAGACCTCGGTGTCGTACATGGTCGAGTCCGTCCTGAGGATCGCCGAAGGCTCGAAGGTGGGCGTGATCGGCACATCGGGCAGCCGGATCGGCGACGAACTGATCCCGATGCCGCACTCGGTGTTGACCACACCGGAATCGCCGGACTTCCAATACCTGTTGGCACACATGCGCGACCACGCGGTGGGCACCGTGGTCCTGGAGGCCACCTCGATGGGCCTGCTGAACCACCGGGTGGACCGTGCATTCATCGACGTGGGGATCTTCACCAACCTCACGCAGGACCACCTGGACGACCACGGCACCATGGAGAACTACCGCGACGCCAAGCTCCGCCTCTTCCAGGGGCTGTGCCGGCTCGCAGTGGTCAACGCCGACGATTCCGTGGGGGCCGGGATCGGGCGGATCATGCCGGGCATGGTCACCACGTACGGCATCGACGCGGAGGCCGACTACCGGGCGACGGACCTGAGCATGAACGCTTTCGGTACGCGCTTCACCCTCCACCACGCGGGAAACAAGTACCCCGCGGCGATCCCGGTGCCCGGCCGGTTCTCGGTGGCCAATGCGCTGGCCGCCGTAGCAGCCTGTCACCTCCTGGGACACGACCTGGCAGGTCTGGTTGCCGCACTCGACCGGATGCCCCCGGTCCCCGGGCGGCTCGAACGCTTCGAGACCCCCCACGGCACGTCCGTAATCGTGGACTACGCCCACTCTCCCGACTCCCTGGACAAGGTGCTCTCCGCCATCCGGGACTTCGCGCCAGGCCGGGTCATCACCGTGTTCGGCTGCGGGGGCGACCGGGACGTCACCAAGCGCGCGCAGATGGGCGAGATCGCCGGGACCCATTCCGATCTGTGCGTCCTCACCTCGGACAATCCACGAAATGAGGACCCCGAGGCGATCATGGACCAGATCACGCCGGGGCTCGTGGCCACCGGCACCCCATTCGAGAGATTCGCCGACCGACGCCGGGCGATCGCGTATGCCCTGTCCGCTGCCGACCCGGATGACGTCGTCCTGGTTGCGGGGAAGGGCAGTGAGCCGTACCAGATCGTCGGCGAACAGCTGATTCCGTTCAGCGACATGGCCACCGTGCGCGAACTCGCAGCCGCGCAGGAGTAACAGGCGGCCGTCTCCGGTCGCCCTCGCTCGCACGATGACGCTCTTGCGGTGGTGCTGAGGAGTTGGGAAGAGGGGTTGTGCGGCGGCCGGTTGCAGCCCGGTTGAGAGCGTTATGCTCGGCGGTTCGGCTCGACGGACGCTGAAACGTGCCGCGCCGTCCAGTCCTCGGGGGGGGTCTGGACGGCGCGGTTTCATGCCACCGACGCAGTCACTTCCGTGACGCCAGGACGTCGTGGCTGCAGGGTCCGCGACCGTGGGGGCCGACAGCGCGGAAGGAGTGGGGTTACCCGGCGAGGGCGCAGTGTCCGAGGGCGTAACGGATCAGGCGAGAGCCGGCTCTCCTTGGTCAGGTCAGCGTGAGCGTCTTCCGATGAGGCAAGTCGCCTCAAGGAATAGGCGGCAGTGCCTGGTACACCTCGGTCAAGGCCCCGGCGGACAACGTTCCGCCATTGTCGACGGCCGTGTGGCCGTCGTGCACGATCACGCGGGTAATGCCGTCGAACACGGTCGGGCCGGTCGGCCGGGAGGGCAGTCCGGAGAAGTCCACTTCCTCCAGCGCGGTGCGCAGTTCGGCGAGATCGCCCGGCTTCATCCTGCCGGACCGGCTCTTCCTCTTGGGGGTGACGACAAGGTATCTGCCGTCACCGTAGACGACGAGGGAGTTGTGCCGTCCGTCGATGCCGCCGCTTTCGGTGAAGATGACGAGGACGGTGTCCCGGCCCGGGGCCGGTGCGCTCGTGGAGGTACTTGGCGCGGGTGTGCCGCCAGGGGTCGGTCTGACCGAGTCGGAGCCGGTTGCAGTGGGGTTCCCACCGGCCCTGCTCTCGGGTGGGTCCCCGTTCCCGGCGCAGCCCGTCACGCACAGCGTCACGATCACCAGCCCTGCCACGCCGATCATGCGCGTCATAACCATCCCCCGACCGCCTCGGCGCGTGCTGCGTCGCGAAGAGAGTATCCAGTGCCTGCGTCGAGCCGGAAGACCGTGCGGACACACCCATGGGTGACGGGCCTCACCAGCAGCCGTCGCCCGGTTCTATGCCCGACTCGGCTTCCGACGTGTCATCACCGAGCTGATCGCCGAGCCCGCCGAGCAGTGAGTCTGCACTGCAGAGACTCGGTCAGCTGTGACGTGGCAACGGCCGCACGCGTTGGGGAGGTTGTGACGCCATACCCGGCCCGTGCAGCCTTGCCCCATCCTGCCTTCTGCGGCCTGTCCCGTGCGCATCTCGGCGATGTGATCGAGGAGTCGGCCGTCCATGGGCCGCCCACTGCGAGTCGGCCCTCCCGAAGCAGCGTGGCAGACCACGCCGAAGCGCCGCCGGCGCCACCTGTTGACATGCGTCAAGCCGCAGGCCGCGACACCGATCCCCTTCCGAATCGATCAGGACGAAGGCCGCGGCACCGAAGCGAAAGGCGGCAGTGTGAACCAACCCGGAACCGCTCGTCGCAGCGCCTCCGGGCCGTGTACCGCTACGGCCCCGGAGCGAAGAGCGTCGGACCAGCCCAGGTCACCGCGCCAGATCTCGATCATGTGACGCAGGCTGGCGGAAACCGTGATCGCCACCTCGAAGCCCGGATCCACGTCACAGACGTCGGCTTCGGCAGCTGTGATCACCAGCCACCAGTCGCGGGTGCGCACGACCACGTCCGAGAACGTGAACCGGACCACCGTGCGCCCAGCCGGGACGACGTCATGGTCGATGCGGCGATGCATGTCCCACAGCAGCAGTTTCGGGTCGAGGTCCTCGTCGCCGAGCTCTCCGATCCATCGGATGCCCCAGATACTCAACGCCTCGACGACCGGCCGGAGCTCTTGGCCCGCCGGGGTCAGGACGTAGCGCACCTGATGGCCGTCGGACCATCGCTGCACGATTTCGGCGCGTACGAGCTGCTGCAGCCGCTTGGACAGTAGCGTCGGGGACATCCGCGGCACACCGCGCCGCAGCTCGTTGAAGTGCTCGGTCCCCGTCATCAGTTCGCGCACGATGAGGAGTGTCCAGCGCTCGTCGAGCAGTTCCATGGCTTTGGCGACAGGACAGAACTGGTAGTACGAGGACCCCATGTGTGCAGGCTAAGGTCCCTGACGACGGCTCGGCTACTCCCCGAGGCGATTCTACGGATTCCGGCCGAGAGGCCTCCGGTACAGATCTCGTACTAGGACAGAGCCGCGCACGCTCCTACCCTCGGCGGTATGGCGGTAGCAACGAGATCCCGTCGGGCCAGCCGAGGGATCCGCGACGACCCTGGTATGCGCTGCGACACCGTGCGTCCCGCAGGCGGCCGCTGGAAGAACTCCGGAGGAAAGCTGTCATGACCGAAGCGATCGACGCTGTCGAAGCTGACCGCGCACTCAAGACCAAGCACCGAAAGATGTGGGCGCTGGGTGACTACTCGGCTGTGGCCACCCAACTGATCCCGGGCCTCGGTCCGATCCTGGTCCAGGCATGTGGCGTGAGGAGCGGCGAACGCGTACTGGACATCGCGGCCGGGTCGGGCAATGCCGCGATCCCCGCGGCCCTGGCCGGCGCAAGCGTCGTGGCCTGTGATCTCACGCCCGAGCTGCTGGAGACCGGGCGCAAACTCGCGGCCGAACGCGGTGCGGAGCTGGAGTGGCGGGCGGCTGACGCGGAGGCGCTGCCGTTCGCCGACGGCGAGTTCGACACCGTCATGTCCTGCGTGGGGATCATGTTCGCCCCGCATCACCGGACCAGCGCCGATGAGCTGATCCGTGTCTGCCGCCCCGGCGGCACCATCGGCCTGCTCAGTTGGACGCCGGAAGGTTTCATCGGCCAGATGTTCGCCACGATGAAGCCTTACGCCCCCAAGCCTCCGCCCGGGGCGCAGCCCCCGCCGCTGTGGGGCCAGCCGGACCATGTCCGCGGCCTCCTCGGCGACCGGGTGACCGATGTCGAGACGCGCCGGCAAACCGTACGGGTCGACCGCTTCGGGAAGCCGGAGGACTTCCGGGATTACTTCAAGACCAACTACGGCCCGACCATCGCCACCTACCAGAACATCGCGGGCGACCCCGGACGGGTCGCCGCTCTGGACAGCGATCTCACCGGCCTCGCCCGGCAGCATGCCGACGGGGCGGACACCGTCGACATGGATTGGGAGTACCTTCTGGTCACCGCCCGTAAGCGCAGCTGAGGAACGGTTCACACCATCGGCCTGACCGTCGTGATCACGGTGCGCCCACCGACATGAGCGACCGTGACACGGCCCGAGAGCTCTTCGGTGCTGCTGCCCCGGGGCCCGTGTGACCGCGCATCGTTCTCTGCGGGTTCGAAGGCTCCAGCGGCCACGGCGGTCGGCGGTCACCCGCCCGACGGGCCAGAGGGCGCCCGACACGACCGGTCGGCGCCGGCCGGCCCGGGCTCCGTCAGCCCCAAACCAGCGCCGAAGAGGTGCTCAGGGCGCTGACATGGGGTTTCAGGTCACTGCCGCCCCAGCGTGGGAATCAGCACCGAGCCACCGAACCGTGGCGAACAACGCAACTCCGACAGGCAGCTGTGCCCCGCTCAGCCGGCCTCATCGGAGCCCGGACCTCTGCCTCATGGTGGTCGCGCGCACAGTCGCGTCCGTAACTATGGTCTCCCACCACATACGCCCCTGACCTGCCCGTTCCTACGGTGTGGCGACACGGAAACGTCCCCGCAACCGTCCGGAAGTGGTACCCATGGCCGCCTCGGCATCCGCACCGCCAACCACCCGCTCGCTCAAGCGCATCGTCGCCGCAAGCCTCATCGGGACCACCATCGAGTGGTACGACTTCTTTCTCTACGGGTCAGCAGCCGCGCTCGTCTTCAACAAGCTGTTCTTCCCCGACCACGACCCGCTCGTCGGAACGCTCCTCTCCTTCCTCACCTACGCAATCGGCTTCGCAGCCCGGCCGCTGGGCGCCCTGGTCTTCGGGCACTACGGCGACCGGCTCGGCCGCAAGAAGCTGCTGGTACTGAGTCTGCTGCTGATGGGTGGGGCAACCTTCGCCATCGGGCTGCTGCCGACGTATGCCACCGTCGGCGTCGCCGCTCCGGTACTGCTCACGGTCCTGCGACTGGTGCAGGGCTTCGCCCTCGGTGGTGAGTGGGGCGGGGCTGTACTGCTCGTGTCGGAGCACGGGGATGCCAAGCGGCGTGGGTTCTGGGCCTCCTGGCCGCAGACCGGGGCGCCGGCCGGGCAGCTGCTCGCGACCGGGGTGCTCTCCGCGCTCACCGCGCTGATGTCGGATTCCGCCTTCGAGGCCTGGGGCTGGCGCATTCCGTTCCTGCTCTCCGGTGTGCTGGTGATGGTCGGCCTGTGGATTCGTCTCTCTGTCGATGAATCGCCGGTGTTCAAGGCGGCGCTGGCACAGGCCGAGGAGCGCAAGACGGCCACCGCGGTGGCCGAGAAGATGCCGCTCGTCGCCGTGCTGCGGCACCACTGGCGGGATGTGCTCATCGCCATGGGAGCCAGGATGGCGGAGAACATCAGCTACTACGTGATCACCGCGTTCATCCTCGTGTACGCGACGACAGCCGCGGACCTGAACCGGCAGACGGCGCTGAACGCCGTGCTCATCGCCTCCGCCATCCACTTCGCGGTCATCCCGGTGTGGGGCGCGCTGTCGGACCGGTTCGGCCGCAAGCCCGTCTATCTGGTCGGCGCGGTCGGTGTGGGGCTGTGGATGTTTCCGTTCTTCGCGCTGATCGACAGCCGCAGCTTCGGAAGCCTGCTGCTCGCCGTCACGGTCGGGCTCATCTTCCACGGGGCGATGTACGCGCCGCAGGCGGCCTTCTTCTCGGAGATGTTCGCGACCCGGATGCGGTACTCGGGTGCGTCGATCGGCGCCCAGTTCTCGTCGGTCGCGGCCGGCGCCCCGGCGCCGCTCATCGCCACCGCGCTGCTCGCGAGCTCGGGCGGCTCGACACTGATCTCGCTGTACGTCATCGCAGCGGTGCTCATCACCGTGCTGGCGGTCGCATGTGCCAAGGAGACCCGGCACCGGGACCTGGAGAACATCGAGGCGGCTCCGGAGCCGGACGCGCCCGCGGCTGTACCCGCCGATGCCCGCACCGTCTGAGTGCGTGCGCGTGTGAGCGTCTGACTGTGGTGAGCCGTGGCGTCGCCGGACGGGCTGAGTGATCGAGCCCGTCCGGC